>DASWIC010000115.1:0-4151 GCA_036397875.1 Burkholderiales bacterium | reverse complement strand
TCGCGCTCAGGAACTTCGGGTTGGCGTTCATGTTCGCTCCTCGGGGATGCTGCGGCGGGAGCGATGGGAAGGGGAATCCCGGCCCACGCTTCCCTCCGACGGCATTACCCGCATCAGGTTCAAAGGGTGTCTCTCACCCGACTGCCAGAGGCAATCAGGACCCCCAACGTGTAGCCCTAACGCTAATCGAATTATGGGATAATTGCAACCGCTCAACCGAACCATAACTCCCTGAATTTGCCTGTGAACCCGCAACTCGACTTCGAGCGCGCCCGCTTCAACATGGTCGAGCAGCAGATCCGGCCGTGGGAGGTGCTGGACCAGCGCGTGCTCGATCTCCTGATGCGGGTGCGGCGCGAGGACTACGTCCCGGCGCGCTACCGCGAGCTTGCCTTCGCCGACATGGAGATCCCGATCGGGCATGGCGAGACGATGCTCGCCCCGAAGATCGAAGCGCGCATGCTGCAGGAGCTCGCGCTCGCGCCCGAAGACCGGATCCTCGAGGTGGGAACGGGCAGCGGCTACATGACGGCACTGCTCGCCAGCCTGGGAAGCCATGTTTACAGCGTGGACATCGTTCCCGAATTCATCCAGACCGCAGGCGTCAAGCTCGCTGCCCACGGCGTCACCAACGTGACGCTGGAATCCGGCGACGCCGCGCGCGGCTGGGACCGCCACGCCCCCTACGACGCGGTCGTGGTGACCGGCTCGCTGCCGGTGCTGCCCGATGCGTTTCCGAAATCCCTGCGGCCGGGGGGCCGGCTGATCGTCGTCGTGGGAGAGCCGCCGGTCATGGAGGCGCAGCTCATCACTTGCGTCTCGGCCGGTGCCTACAGCACGACGGGATTGTTCGAGACCTGCATCGCGCCGCTCCGGAACGCCGTGCAGCCGGAACGCTTCGTTTTCTAGCGGATTATCGTGATGCGCATTCTTCAGTCGACATCGCTTGCGTTTCTGCTCGGCACGGCAGCCGCGACTCACGGCGCGGACCTGATGGAGATCTTCGGCATGGCGCAGTCCGCGGACGCGCAATATGCGGCGGCGCGGGCGGCGTGGAGCGCCGGCCAGGAAAAGCTCCCGCAGGGACGCTCCGGACTGCTGCCCTCGGCCACGGTATCCGCGAGCACCCAGTACAACGACCGCGAAACGACCTCGCGCGACCCGCAAGTCCCCACGATCACCAACCAGTACAATTCCAACCAAGCGGCGATCTCGGTCACGCAGCCGCTCTACCGCCCGCAGAACTACACCGCATACCAGCAATCGAAATCCCAGGTAGAGCAGTCCGACGCAACGTTCGCGCAAGCGGCCCAGGACCTGATCCTGCGGGTCGCGCAGGCCTATCTCGACGTGCTGCTGGCGCAGGATACGATCGTGTTCGCGCAGGCGCAGCTGGTCGCGATCGGCCGGCAGCTCGAGCAGGCCAAGCGCAACTTCGAGGTCGGCACCGCCACCATCACCGACACCCACGAGGCGCAGTCCCGCTACGATCTCACCGTGTCGCTCGAGATCACCGCGAAGAACGACCTCGAAATCCGGAAACGCTTTCTCGAGCTGATCATCGGCCGGCCGGCGCCGGGGATTTCGCCGCTGGGGCCGAGATTCAGCCCGGGCTTTCCGGAGCCGAACGATCCGGCGGTGTGGGTCGAAATCGCGGGGACCAACAACTCGCAGGTGCGCGTCAGCCAGGCCGGCCTGGAATTCGCCACCAAGGAAGTCGAGCGCAACCGCGCCGGGCACCGGCCCACGCTCGATGCGTTCGCAACATACACCGATGCGGGCAGCGGGACGGGCACGACGACCGTTTCGGGCATCGACACCCGAACGGGCGTGGTCGGGTTGCAACTCGCGATCCCCATCTACCAGGGCGGGCTCACCAGCTCGCGCGTGCGCGAGGCGCTCGCCAACGAGGAGAAAGCCCGGCAGGATCTGGAGAACGCGCGCCGCACCGCCCAGTTGACCGCCCAGCAGACGTTTCTGGGCGTGGCAACCGGGGTGTCTCAGGTGAGGGCGCTGGAAGCGGCGCTGGTCTCGAGCCAAAGCTCGCTCGACTCCACGCGGCTCGGGCAGGAGGTAGGCGTGCGCACCGTGATCGACGTGCTCAATGCCCAGCAGCAGCTCTCGCAAACGCGGCGCGACCTTGCGCAGGCGAAATACAACTACATACTGGCGCTGCTGCGATTGAAGGCCGCCGCCGGCCAGCTCTCCGAGCAGGATCTCGCTCAGGTCAACGCCTGGCTCGATCGCTGAGCAAAAAAGCCGAATTCAGGAAGCAGGTGCTGGCGCGGCGCGATGCGCTTCCCGCAGCGGAACGGCGCGCGCTGAGCGCGCGCATCACCCTGCGGCTGCTCGCCCTCGATGCCTATCGCGGCGCCCGCTGCGTGATGGCGTATGCGAGTTTCGGGGGCGAGTTCGAAACCGCGGACTTCGTCGCCGACGTCCTCGCTCAAGGCAAGGCGCTCGTGCTGCCCGGAGTCGAGCGCGGCAGCCGCACGCTCCAGCTCTATGCGGTCGACGACCCCGCGCGGCAGCTCGCCCCCGGCGTGTGGGGCATCCCGCAGCCGCGCGCCGACCTTTGCCCTCGCGTCCCGGTGTCGCGGCTTGACTTCGTGCTGGTGCCCGGCGTCGCTTTCACCCCGCGCGGCGAGCGGCTCGGCTACGGCGGCGGCTATTACGACGGATTCATTCGCGGCTTTGTCCGCCGGCCCCCGCTTGTCGCCGCGGCGTTCTCTCTCCAGATTCTGCAGGAGCTGCCGGTTTCCGAGCGCGATCAGAGCGTGGATCGCGTTGTGACGGAGAGCGGCGAATACCGGCGCGAGGGCTGAGCGGAATCAAGGATTCCGGAGTTCGATGAGCTCCAGGATCCTGGCAGTGGCGCCGCGATGCGCGCTGGCAAAAGCGAGCGCCGCCTGCGACATTCGCCGCATCGTTTCCGGATCGCGCAGCACTCGCCCGGCCTCGCGCGCAAGCGCAGCGGGATCCGCGACCTGGATTGCGGCGCCCGCGCTTATTGCGAGCTCCGCTGCTTCCGCGAAGTTATAGACGGAAGGCCCGATCAGCACCGGTCTTCCCGCCGCGCACGCCTCGATCAGATTCTGCCCACCCAGCGGGACGAGGCTGCCGCCGATGAACGCGACATCGCACGCCGCGTAGTAGGTGAACATCTCTCCCATGCTGTCGCCGAGCACGGCACGGGTTTCGGGAAGCACCGGGGCGTTGGCGCTGCGGCGCTGATAGCGAAGGCCACGGGCCTCGAGCAGTTTCGCCACTTCCTCGAATCGCTGGGGATGGCGGGGCACGATGACCATCAGCAGCCCCGGCACGGCAATCCCCTCGAGCGCATCGAGCAGCAACACCTCCTCGCCCTCGCGCGTGCTGGCGGCGAGCAGGATCGGGCGCGCGGTCCCGAGGCCGCGGCGCAGCGCGCGCCCGAGCTCCAGCTGGTCGGCAGGCGAGGCAACGTCGAATTTCACATTGCCGGTGACGCGCGCGGCGCGCGCCCCGAGGGCGGTCAGGCGCCGCGCGTCGTCCTCGCTCTGCGCCGCCACCTCCGCGAACGCGGCCAGGCTCGCGCGCACGAGCCCCGCGAACCGCCGGTAGGCGGCGTACGACTTTTCGGAGAGCCGTGCGTTCACCAGATAGAGCGGGATCGAGCGCTCGCGGGCGGCATGGATCAGGTTGGGCCAGATCTCGGTCTCCATCACGATGCCGGCCCGCGGCCGGAAATGGTCGAGAAAGCGCGCGACCGCGCCGGGGAGGTCGACCGGCAGGTAGCAGCGCTCGACCCTTCCGCCGAACAGCGTCTCGCCCGTCTCGCGCCCCGTCGGCGTCATGTGCGTGAGCAGGATGCGGCACTGCGGATGCCTCACCTGCAGCGCGCGCACGAGCGGCTCGGCCGCCCGGGTCTCGCCTACCGAAACGGCGTGCACCCAGATGACGGGGGCTTCTGGCGCCGGCGCGTAGCGGCCGAGGCGTTCCCCGACGTGCTTCAGAAAGCCCGGGTGGCGACGTGCTTGCCACGCCAGGAACGCCAGCGCAAGCGGCAACAGGAGATAGAGCAGAAGCGTGTAGAGAAAGCGCATCGCGGCGGTTCCGTAGCCTACACTGAAACCCGCTTTGCGCATAGAATAGCGGGCGTGAACAACGGTTCG
>DASWIC010000114.1:0-2913 GCA_036397875.1 Burkholderiales bacterium | reverse complement strand
CCGGCGGCGGTGGCGGCGGGCAACGTCGAGACCTCGCAGTGCGTCACTGACGCGCTCTACGGCGCGCTCGGCGTGATGGGCGCGTCCCAGGGCACGATGAACAATTTCACCTTCGGCAATGACCGCCACCAGTACTACGAGACGATCTGCGGCGGCTCGGGCGCGGGGGACGGGTTCGACGGCGCCGACTGCGTCCACACCCACATGACCAATACCCGGTTGACCGACCCGGAGGTGCTGGAATGGCGCTACCCAGTGCTGATCGAGGAGTTCGCGGTGCGACAGGGCAGCGGCGGCGCCGGGCGCTGGCGTGGTGGCAACGGCGCCATCCGCCGCATCCGTTTCCTCGAGCCGATGACCGCAGCGATTCTCTCCGGCCACCGCCGATTGCCGCCCTACGGCATGGCGGGCGGCAAGCCCGGCCACACCGGGCACAACCGGGTGCGGCATTCAAGCGGCGCGATGGTCGAGCTCAAGGGATGCGACCGCGTCGAGATGGGCGCCGGCGACGCGTTCATCATCGAGACGCCGGGCGGCGGCGGCTACGGCGCCCCGGAGAAATGAAGTCACTCATCACGCTTCCCCGCGTCTACTCCCGGCTCCAGCCCCAGCCATTTGAGGATCCACACGAGCACGAAGCCGGCGGCGAGCGGCCACCAGTGGGGCAGCGCGAGCGCGAGCACGCCCGAAACGCTGTAGGTCACGCCCATGACCAGCAGCCCGAAATCGCGCTGCCGGTAGAAGACGTAGAGCATCGTGCAGGCGAGCAGCAGGTAGAGGACGGATACGACGGTGATCACGTAACTCATGGTGTTATGATTGTCAAAAATCCTTCATGAAAATGTCCTCCCGGCCCGCCGGCCTGCCCGAGAACAGAATTTGAAGCGCCCGACGCGCACGCTCGCCACCTGCTGCACCGCTCATACGCTGCACGACGGGTTGTCCGACGTCACCTACGTGCTGCTGCCGCTGCTCGCGCAGACCTTCGGCCTCTCGCTCGCCCAGGTCGGGCTGATCCGCTCGGCGCATCGCGCGGCGATGGCGACGTTCCAGATTCCGGCCGGCCTCGTCGCGGAACGCATCGGCGAGCGCAACCTGCTGGCGTTCGGGACCCTCGTCGCGGGCACCGCGTTTCTTGCGCTCGGCTACGCGCCCGGATTCTGGGCGATCCTGGTGGCGCTGTTCTTCGCCGGGGTCGGATCAGCAGTGCAGCACCCGCTCTCCTCCACCATCATATCGCACGCCTATCCCGCCGAGGGCCGGCGCGCGGCGCTCGGGACCTATAACTTCTTCGGCGACGTCGGCAAGTTCGCCTTTGGCGGCATCGTCAGCCTGCTGCTCGTCGCCGGCATCTCGTGGCAGGCGCCCGTCGTCGCCTTTGGCGTCGTGGGCATCGCAACTGCCGTCGCCATTTTTCTCTTCGTCAGCGACACGCACGCCGCGAGGGTGCCGGGCGCAGCCGCCGCCGCGGTAAAGAAGACCTCTGGCTGGGGCATCCGCAATCGACAATCGTTCACGGCGCTGTGCCTGATCGAGATCCTGGATTCGAGCACGCGGACGGGCTTCCTCACCTTCATCGCGTTCCTGCTGATCGCGAAGGGGCTGCCCGAGGGCTGGGCCGTGCTCGCGGTCCCGCTCGTCCTCGTCGGCGGCATGGCAGGCAAGCTCGCCTGCGGCTTCCTCGCCGAGCGCTTCGGCATCGTGCGGATGATCGTCATGACCGAAGTTGCGACCGGCTGCGGCATCCTCGCGACGCTGGCGCTGCCCGGGGCCACGTCGTTCCTGCTGCTGCCGCTCATCGGCGTGGTGCTGAACGGCACCTCCTCGGTGCTTTACGCCACCGTCGGCGAATACGTCGAGCCGGATCGCCTGCCCCGCGCCTTCGGGCTGTTCTACACGCTCGGGTCGATCTGCGGCATCGCCGCGCCGCTCGGCTACGGCCTGCTCGGAGACCTCCAGGGCGTCGAAACGTCGATCGCGGTGATCGGGATCGCGATTTTCCTCACCATTCCCCTGGCGGCGCTGCTGAAGCCGACGGCGGCCCTGCGACCGGTGACGAGGTGACGTCTATAATGCCGGGAGCATCGGAGGAGTCGCCATGGCCAGCAAGCAGAGAATCAGCTACGTTCCCCTCGACCGGATGACCCCGGAGATGCGCGCCGAGATGGAGCGCTGCGCGCGCATGGGCACCCCGCGCCCGGAGAGCTCGGCGGTGCGCGCCCACGTGCCGGGGGCGTTCTGGGCCTTCGCCAATTCCTGGCGCGACATCTTCCACACCGGCGTGTGCGATCACGCCGTCAAGGAGCTCGCCCGCCTCTACGTCTCCCGCGCCGTGACCTGCGAATTCTGCGGCAACCAGCGCTCGATCCAGGCGGCGGAAGCGGGCAAAGTCAGCGAAACCAAGGTGGACGACCTCATCGACTTCGAGAAATCCACCCGCTATACCGGGCGCGAGAAGGCCGCGCTCGCTTACGCCGAGGCGATCACCTGGCGGCTCGACACCGACGACCGGTTCTGGAAGCGCATGCGTGAGCACTTCAGCGAGCCCGAGCTGGTCGAGCTGGGCTGCTTCATCGCGCTCACCATGGGCCAGCAGAGCTGGCTGCGGCTGCTCAGCATCGAGCACCACGAGGTGATGGCGGGAACTTCCGCTTCGATGGCGCCCGGTTTCGAGTCCGCCGAGGCCCTGGCGAAATCCAAGGCCTCGCCCCAGTACTGGGCGAAAAAGGACAAGGCGGCGAAGAAAAGCGCGGCCTAGGCGAGGCGCGGGACGCGCGAAGCGCGGACCAGCACGTGGCCCTCGAACATGCGCCGCTGGGTGCGGAAGAAGGCGCCCTGCGCTGCGTGCCACTGCCCTTCCAGCTGACGCACGCTCGCCGCAACCGTCAGCACCCCGGAGGGCATGGCGATCCG
>DASWIC010000113.1:0-10945 GCA_036397875.1 Burkholderiales bacterium | reverse complement strand
GGATCCCGAACCTACGTGATCGCCGCGGTCGCGCTCATCGTGGCGGTGGCGCTCGGCTACTGGGCCTACGGGGCCAAGAAGAAGAGCGACGTTGGCAGTACGGCCGTAGCGCTGGCGCAGGAAACGGCCCGCCACGTCCAGGAGGCGCTCACCGCGGACCCGGCCCAGCCATCGAGCGAAACCGTGCAGGCGATCGGCGAATACGCCGCGGCCGCAAGCCGCAATCTCGAGGCCCTGAAACGCCTCGATGGGTCCGCCAGCCAGCCGCTGGTGGACGCGCTGGATGATTTCCTCCTCACGAGCCGGGAGATCCTCGCCCGGCAGGCCGCGTCCTTCCGGTACCGCAGGCAGCTCACCGCCAGCACGCAGGCGCTGCGCGAACACATGCGCAGGGACAATCGCACCGGGGCCTGGGTCGGGGAGGCGGTGCAGCACAAGGAGCAGGTCGAGAAGGACTACCGCGACTACCAGAGCGTGGCCGAGGCGCTCGACAAGCTGCTGGGGACGTTCCCCGCCTCGCTGGCCAAGGTCGCCTCGCGCTCACGAGGGGCCATGCTCGTGAACGCCAAGCTGGTCGAGGAGGCCCGCAGCCGCTCGAACGCGGCGCTGAAGCAGGCGACCGGCGAGATCGAAAGCATCAGGCAGATCGCCGTCCCCCGCTAGCACGGTCCCATGTTCAAGGCAACCGCGAACATCGTCCTGCCGACCACGATCATCGGCTCGCTGCCGCGCCCGTCGTGGTACACCGCGAATCTCGGGAACCAGTCGTTCCTCGAAGCGATGGTCAACTCGCGCTTTCGCGAGCAATACACCGACGCGCTCTCCGTCTACCTGCGCGACCAGGAAACCGCGGGCCTGGACATTATCACCGACGGCGACTGCCGCTTCGACGAGGAAGTCGGCGGCCAGAGCTGGACCTCGTACCCGCCGAAGCACATGTCGGGCTTCGATCGTGATTTCGTGCCGCTGCCGGGCAGCGGCGGCGGGACGGCGTTTCCGCGCGGCCACATTCTCCACGACTACGTTGAGGCGAAGATCTTCCCCAGCATCGTGGGGCCCGTGGGCCGCGGCAAGCTGCAGTACGTGGAGCTGTGGAAAGCGGCGCAGCGGCTGACGAGGAAGCCGGTCAAGTTCGGCACTATCACGCCCGAGCTGCTCGCGTTCGCGGTCGGCGACCAGTACTACAAGAGTGTCGCGGACCGGATCATGGCGCTCTCCGACGCCTTCAACGCGGAATTGCACGCGCTGGCGGATGCCGGCTGCCCCGTGATCCAGATGGAGGAGCCGCAGATCCACCTCGTCGCGGCGCGCAAGCTGGTGGACGACGTCATCAATCCGGAGTTCATGCTCAAGGTCTTCAACAACACCGTCCGGGGGCTGCGCAGCAAGACCGAGGTCTGGTGCCACTCGTGCTGGGGTAATCCGTCGCAGCAGCGCATGTTCCCCAAGGCGCAGAGCTATGCGCCGGCGCTCGAAGTGATGAGCCGGGTGGATGCCGACGTGATCACGTTCGAAACCTGCAGCTCCGGCGGCATGGATCTGGCGGCGATCGGCAAGCACATCAAGACGCAGAAGGTCGGCATCGGCGTCATCGACCATCACACCCTGCAGATCGAGCGGCCCGAGGAAGTGGCCGCCCTGATCCGCCGCGCGCTGGAGCACATTCCCGCCGAGCGGCTGGTCATCTGCTCCGACTGCGGCATGGGGCGGGAGGGCATGAGCCGCCGCCATGCCCGGTACAAGATGGTGTCGCTCGTCCTCGGCACGAACATGGTGCGCAAGGACCTCGGCCTGCCGGAGGCGCAGTGCCTCGCCGCCGACCGGCGCTATTCGCTCGTCACCTAGCCGCCAAGCGGCCTCTGCTCGGCAACGGAGGAGTAGTACTCCCAGGCCCGCCCCACCGCGGCGACGTTGGGCCCGGTCTGACCCGCCGTCAGTTCCGCCTCCTCGCGGGTGAAGGTGCGGATACGCTTCGCATCGCCGCCCGCCGCCGCCAGCATGCGCATCTGGAGACCGGCGCTTTCCTCCAGGAAGCACGCTGCGACGGTGGCTGCGCGCACGTCCGCGAGCGCCGTGGTGATGCCGTGGCCGCGCATCATGACGGCGAGCCCCTTGTCGAGGCGCTGGGCGACCAGGTCGCCCAGCTCGCGCGAGCGGATGAGGCCGATGCGCTCGTATTCCGGCACGCCGTCGGCGAAGACGCCGCCCTGGTTGTGCACGACGCGGTGCGGCTCCCCGATCTGCGTGAGCGCGATGCAGGCGAGCGGATGGGCGTGCACGATGCCGTTCACGTCGGGGCGCGCGGCATAGATGCGCGCGTGGATCCAGAACTCGCTGTTGGGCGTGCCATTGCCGGACAGGATCTTCCCGTCAGCGTCGATCACCAGCAGATGGTTCTCGTCGGCCAGCCCCGGGCTGCGCCGGGTGGAGATGTAGAACCGGCTCGTGCCGGGAATCCGCGCGCTCGCGTGGCCGAACGCGTTCGACAGCCCGAAGCGCTCGATGATCCGGTTGGCGAGCGCGACATCATGCCGCAAGGTTTTTTCGTCGCTCACGATAATGCCTCCTGTTGGTGTATCGGATATTACAGGCGCGACTCCTGGTAATCGAGGTCTTCCTCGAGATGATGCAGCACGTCATCGCTGATCTTGTTCTCGCGCCAGATGCGGATCAATTCCTGGCGCTCCGCCCGGATCGCCGCGCTCCGCAACCGCTTCGCGACGTCGGCCCCGCCGCTCAGGATGTGGCCGCCCGGCGGGGCAATTCTCACTTTCTCGGCGAATTCGGCGCGGATGCGTTCGGCGATCTCCTCGGGGATGTTCTCCTTCGCGGCCAGCTCGCCGATGGCTGCGATGGCGGCCTTGCCGAGCGCGAAGCGGGCGTGTTGCTCCTCCTCGTGCTCGCTCCAGTCCGTGCCGACGCGCAGCACGCGGATCAGCGGCCCGAGCGACAGCCCCTGGATCACGAGCGTCACCGCGATGACCACGAAGGTGAGGAAAATGATGAGATCGCGAAACGGAAACGGCCCGCCTCCCTCGAGCGCGAGGGGCAGCGCCAGCGCGGCGGCGAGCGACACGATGCCGCGCATGCCGCACCAGCTCATGATGAAGAGCTCCTGCTCGGTCGGCGCCGGATCGCGCGACCGCAGCGTCGCGCTCACCAATCGCGGCAGGTAGGTCGCGGGGTAGATCCACGCAAAGCGCACCGCGATCGCCACCACGCTGACGAGCGTCGCGTAGAGGGCGAGCTCCGAGGCCGTGTAGCCGGCGAGCCTGCCCACGATCCCGGAGAGCTGGAGGCCGATCAGGATGAAGACCAGGCTGGTCAGCAGGAATGCGAGCAGGTTCCACACCGAGCGCGCGATGATGCGCATTTCAGCCGAGACGATCTCCGGGGCATAGCGCCCGCGCACGAGCCCCGCGGCAACCACGGCCAGCACCCCCGACACGTGCAGCGTCTCGGCGAGGATGTAGGTGATGTAGGGCACCGCCAGGGTCATCAGGACCTCGATGAAGACGTCGCCGAGATAGCGGTGGATGGAGATGAAGATCCGCCCCATCAGGATGCCGACGACGACGCCGCCGATCGCCACGCCGACGAATTCGATGCTCGCGTCGAGCAGCGAGAACGCCCCGGTCATAACCGCCGCCACGGCGAACTTGTAGAGAACGAGCCCCGAGGCGTCGTTCACCAGGCTCTCGCCCTCGAGGATCGTGACCACGCGCCGCGGGACATTGAGCCGCGACAGGATCGCCGTCGCCGCCACCGCGTCGGGGGGAGAGACGATGGCGCCGAGCACGAAGGCGGCGGCCCACGGAATATCCGGCACCACGAACTTCAGCGCCGCGCCCACCGCGAGCGTGGTGGCGATGACGAGGCCGACGGCGAGGAGCCCGATGGGGCGGATGTTCGCCCTGAAATCGCGCCACGACGTGAGCAGCGCCGCCTGGTACAGAATGGGCGGCAGGACCAGGACGAGGATGAACTGCGGGTCGAACGGAAATTGCGGCAGCTCCGGCAGAAAGCCGAGCGCAACGCCGCCGATGACGAGCGCGATGGGATAGGGAAAATGGAGGCGCCGCGCGACCCAGCCGAGCGCGACCGCGAGCAGCAGCAGGAACAGGACGACTTCCAGCAGGTCCATGGCGCCTCGTTTATGAAGCCGTCATTATGACTTAACAGGGCGCTCGAGAAATCGCGTCGCTCCCGCGCAGGCGGGAGTCCAGGAAACTTGGTTCGATGCGAATCAACACGTTACTGGATTCCCGCCTTCGCGGGAATGACGATAATCCATAATGTGCGCCATGAAGGTACTGGTCACCGGCTTCGATCCGTTTGGCGGCGAGACAGTCAACGCCTCGCTGGAGGCCGTGCGGCGGCTGCCGGCGCGCGTCGGCACGCTCGAGATCGAGACCGCGGCATTGCCGACTTCCTATGGCCGTTCCCTGAGCGCGCTGGAAGCGGCAATCGCGCGCGCCAAGCCGGAAATCGTGCTGTGCGTCGGGCAGGCGGGAGAGCGCGCCGCGCTGTGCGTCGAGCGGGTGGCGGTGAACGTCCAGGACGCGCGCATTCCCGACAACGATGGCGCGCAGCCGGTTGACGCGCCCATCGTCGCCGGCGGGCCGGCGGCCTACCTCGCGACGTTGCCGGTGCGCGCCGCTGTCGCAGCGCTGCGCGCGGAGGCGCTCCCCGCGGAGCTTTCCATGAACGCCGGCACCTTCGTGTGCAATCACGTGTTCTACGGCCTCATGCATCTCGCCGCGGCGCGCCGGCATGCCTTTCGCGGCGGGTTTCTGCACGTCCCCCGCCTGCCGCAGCAGGCTGCAGGCAGCGCGCCGTCGATGACGCCGGAGCGCGTCGCCCGCGGCATTGCGGTCGTGCTGGAAGCTTCCGCCGCCACCGCTTCGGTCGATTGACCGCGAGCGCGGCGCGACCCGTTCGCGAAGCGGCGGCGGAGTTTGCTAAACTCTCACCCCCACCCTATCCCTCCCCCATCGAGGGGGAGGGGATTGTTACGGACGATGCGCGACTACTGGCTGAGCAAGCTGTTTTTCGACCTGCAGAGCCCGCCGCTGGCGGATGAATACCGCGCCGGGCGCGCGCAGGTGCTGGACCGCTATCCCCTCAAGCCCGAGGTGCGCGCGGCGGTCGAGTCGGACGACGTCGCCACCCTCGCCGCGCGGGTCAACCCGTACCTGCTGCGGTTCTATTTCCTGATGGCGGGCATGCCGGAGGACGAGTTCCTGCGCAGGATCCGCGCATCCGCCACGCCGCCCGCGACCAAGGCCGCTCATGGCTGAGCTGACCGGCGTCTATGCGGCGAGTCACGGTCCGATGATCGTGCGCAACTGGGAAAAGCTCGCGCCCGCCGAAAGGGACGGCCTCACCTCGGCGTTCTCCGAGCTCGGCAGGCGCATGCGGGCGGGGCGGCCCGATGCGCTCATCATGATCTCGCCGGATCACTGGGTGAATTTCTTCATCGATAACCTGCCGGCGATCTGCGTCGGCGTGGGCGAAACCCACGAGGGGCCGCCCGAGCCGTGGTTGAAGGCGTTCCCGCATCGCATCCTGGCCGGGCACCCGGCGCTTGCCGGGCACATCGTGCGCGAGGCGCTCGAGCACGGCTTCGAGCCGTCCGTTTCGTACCGGCTCGCGCTCGACCACGGGTTCTGCATCCCGCTGTGGAAGGCCGGGCTCGATCCCCTGCCCCCGATCGTCCCGGTGGTGTTCAACGATCTCGAGCCGCCGTATCCATCGGTGACGCGCTGCTTCGACTGGGGCGCGATGCTGGCGCAGGCCGTTGCGAGCTATCCCGGGAAGCTGCGCGTGGCCATCCTCGCCACCGGCGGACTGAGCCACTCGATCGGCGAGCCGGATATGGGCCGGATCGACGAGGCTTTCGACCGCGATTGCATCCGCTGCTTCGAGCGCGGCGACCCGGCCGCGCTGTTCGGTTTTCTCAAGCAGCGCCTGCCCGGCGCCGGCAACGGCGCGTCCGAGGTGCGCAACTGGGTCGCGGCCCACGGCGCCGCGCGCGGGCGCGGGTTCGAGCTGATCCGCTACGATCCCATCCCCAACGTCTACGTCGGCTGCGGCTTCGCCGCCTGGAACCTCAAGGACGCCGCGCGCTCCTGATCGCGTGCCAGATGCGGGCCGGGGTGTAGGGCAGGTCGAGGTGACGGACGCCGAGCGGGTGCAGCGCATCGAGCACCGCGAGCGCGAGCGCCGGCAGCGCGCCCGTGGTGCCCGCCTCGCCGGCTCCTTTCACGCCCAGGGGATTGTTCGGGGACGGCACCGAGTGGTCGTGGAGCCGGATGTCCGGCGCGATCCCCGCGCGCGGCAGGGTGTAGTCCATGAAGCTGCCCGTGAGGAGCTGCCCGGTTGCGTCGTAGATGCAATGCTCGCCCGTCACCTGCCCCATGCCCTGGATGATGCCGCCGTGGAGCTGCCCTTCGAGCAGCACGTGATTCAAGATCCGCCCGCAATCGTCGACCGCCGTGTAGTGCAGGATGGCGAGCGCCCCGGTCTCCGGGTCGACCTCGACCTCCGCCACGTGCGCGCCGCCTGGAAATGAGCGGGGCGTCGCCAGTGACCCCATCGCATCGAGCGGGTGCGGCGCGGCGCCGGCATACTTCCTCACGAGCGTCTCGAGCTTCACCGCGAGGTCGGTGCCCTTGACGCGGTAGCGGCCGCGCTCGAACTCGATGTCGGAGGGCGCGACCTCGAGCTCGCCCGCCGCGAGGTCGGTGCCCTTGCGGATCACCTCGCGCGCCGCGAGCGCCAGCGCGCCACCGTGCGACATCATCGAGCGCGATCCGATGGTGCCCGCGCCCACGAGCGGCGGACCGTCAGGGTCGCTCGCGCGCAGGATGACTTTCTCCGCATCGAGCCCCAGGAGCTCCGCGACGATTTCGGGGAAAACCGTCTCGTGCCCCTGCCCCGAAGGTCCGGCGAGCGCGTAGAGGAACGCATTGCCCGAGTCGCCGAATTTGATGAAAGCCTCCTCCTTGGGCGCGACGCTCGCCCCGGCGGGCTCGATGAACATGGCGCAGGCGATGCCCCGCAGCTTCCCGCGCCGCCGGGCCTCCGCCCGCCGCGCCTCGAACGCCTTCCAATGCGCATGCTCCAGCGCGCGCTCGAGCTGCCCGGGGGGGTCGCCGCTGTCGTAGTCAACCGTCGCGGCCTGGTACGGGAACGCCGCCCGCGGTATGAGATTGCGCCGGCGCAGCTCGATGCGGTCGATCCCCGTCTCGCGCGCGGCCGCCTCCACCAGGCGCTCGACCAGGTAGGAGACGTTGGGGCGCGCGGCTCCGCGGTAGGCGGTGGTCGGCGTGGTGTTGGTCAGGACCAGGCGGTGGCGGCCGTACACCACGGGAATGCGGTAGGCGTTGACCGCGTGCGTGACCGGCGTGATGGTGTTGATCACCGGCCCGGGCTGGGACAGGTAGGCGCCCGAATTGACGAGCCAGTCGGAGCGCACGGCGAGGAAGGCGCCGTCGCGGTCGAGCGCCAGCTCGCCGCTCATGTTCGCCGCGCGACCGTGGTAGTCGCTCATGAAGGTCTCCGCGCGCGAGGACACCCACTTCACCGGCCGGCCGAGCTGCCTCGCCGCGAGCAGGCAGGCGAGATACTCCACGTAGGCGTCCGAACGGATGCCGAAGCCGCCGCCGACGTCGTGGGCATGGACGCGAAAGCGCTCCGCGGGGAGCCCGGTAATGCCGGCGAGCCCGGCGCGCGTCAGGGACATGCCCTGGGTGGGCGAATACAGGTCGTAGGTGTCCGTGGCCGCGTCGTAGGCGGCGACGCAGGCCTTCGGTTCCATCGGGTTGCCCACCACCCGCGTGCAATCGAGCGTCAAGCGGGTGACGTGCGCGGCGCGCGCAAACGCGTCGTTCGCCCCCGCCTCGTCGCCGTACTCGTAATCGAACGCGACGTTTCCGGGTATGTCCGCGTAAAGTTGCGGCGCGCCGCCGCCAAGCGCGGCCTCTGCCTCCACCACCGCCGGCAGATCGCGGTACTCGACTGCTATCGCCTCCACGGCGTCCTGGGCCGCAGCCGCGGTTTCCGCGACGACCAGCGCGACTTCCTGGCCCACGAAGCGCACGCGCCCGACGGCGAGGACGTCACGGTGCGGGACCTTGATCGCCGCGCCGCCGCGCCCCGGCCACTTGACCATGGCAGGCGCGGTCTTGAAGCCGGCCTGCGTCGTGTCCCTGCCGGTGAGCACCGCGGCGACCCCGGGCAGCGTCAGCGCGCGCTTCACGTCGAGCGAGACGATCTCCGCGTGCGCACGGTCGGAGCGCAGAAAACACGCGTGGAGCTGGCCGGGAAGGTTCCAGTCGCCGCTGTAACGGCCCTGCCCCGTCAGGAGCCTTGCGTCCTCCCGCCGGCCCTTGAATTTTCTGCTCATGTCACCTGCACCTCGTCACCGAATCCCCCCTTCCCCCCTTTGCCAAAGGGGGGTGCGCGAAGCGCGGGGGGATTTTGTCGCCTGTTTCTGGTCACTGTTCGACGATGCCGAGCTCGCGCCGCAAGTCCAGGATCGCCTGACCGGCGGTGCGCGTGCGCCACTTCGCGCGCGCTCCGATCGGCTGGTTCTCGACCTCGGGCCTGACTTTCAGCCAGGTGAATACCGGGCCGGGCTCGGCGAGCACGCGCTCGACCAGGATGGAGAAAGTCTCCAGGTTATCGCAGGCATGGACGCGCGGATATCCGCACGCGCGGGCGATCGCGTCGTAGGCGATCGTCGTCGCGTTGGGGACGGGCTGGCCGCCGGTCGTGGCGTAGCATCCGTTGTCGAGCATGAAGTGATAGAAGTTCTGTGGCTTCTGCTCCGCGATGGTCGCGAGGATGCCCATCCCCATCTGAATGTCGCCATCGGAGTCGAACATGACGATTCTTTCCCGCGGCAGCGCCAGCGCGAGACCCATCGCAAAGGACGCATGCCCGCCCATTGCCGGATCGCCGAGGGGCAGGTCGCGGTTGGGCTTCTCGCTGATTTTCACCCAGTGCCGGCCGCCGCGACCGGGCACGACGATGGCATCGCCACGATGGCGGTTGAAGATCCTGAGCATTTCCGCGGTGTCCATCATCGCCAGCTCTCCTGATGATGCGTGACCGGTATTCGGTCCGCCTTCTGCCTTCTGCCTTAGGTGAAACCGTGATACTCGTCCGCCACCAGCACCGCGACCGGCCGTTTCGTCTTCATCGCCTCCTCGAACGCGATCGAGATGCGCGGCGCATCGGTATCGCCCTCGACCTGGTAGTAGCGGACGCCGAACGCATCGAGGAAGCGCTCGGTGTAGGTTGCCGCGGTATCGGAACTGACCCCGGTGCGAGTCCAGCCGCGATAGCCGACCATGAGCACGACCGGAATATTGAGACCGATGGCCCAGCCGCGGAGCGAATCGCCGGACTCCATCAGGCCGGTGTTCTGGATCAGTATCAGCGGCTTCTTGCCGGCGGCCGCGATTCCGGCTGCGGCGGAAAACGCGAGTCCCTCCCGGTTGACCCCCACCAGCGTCAAGGACGGCTCGGCTTGCATCAGGAGGAACAGCCAGTTGGTCTCGCTGTCGGGAAGCCACACCACGTGCGTGACCCCGTTCTTCTTCATTTCCGCCAGGACGGTTTCCGGGCTGAGACCGGCTTTCTGCGTGTCGCTCACGATGTGGACCCCGGGGACGCGTGGATGAGCATGCATTCTACCGAGGCCCGGAAAGATCAAGGCCGTTTCGTGTCATGCTTCACCTTGCCGCGCATGGAAGCGGCGGCCGCCGGGCCTGAGGAATCTTTCGGTGCGGCGTGCATCTGAGATTTTGGAGTATTCCACTGGAGGTAGCCATGAAGCTTGAATCGAAGTCCCTGCCCCGCATGATGTCGGCGGCCCTGCTCGCGTTTGCCCTCTCCGGCTGCGGCAAGGAGGCGCCGCCCACGCCGGCGGTCCAGGCGGTACCCGTGCCGGTCGCGCCGGCCCAACAGGAAGCGGCGAAGGCCGAAGCGGCGAAAATGGCGGCCCAGGCTGCCCGCGCCGCGACCGACAAGGAGCTCGCCGGCCGGGTCAAGGCCGCCCTCGTCGCCGAGCGGAGCATCAACGCGCACGGCATCGACGTCGTCGCGAAGGACGGTGCCGTTACGCTCTACGGCACCGCGGAAACCCGCGTGCGGAAGGATATGGCGGAAAAAGTCGCGTCCCGCGTCGACGGCGTCAAGTCGGTCGAGAACAAGCTCGCGATCGTCGCCGGCTCCTGACGCCGGACCCCGCCGGCATGAGCCAGCCCGCACCCGCCGTCGAGACTACGGTCGCCGGCAGCCTGCCCAAGCCCACCTGGCTCGCCAGGCCGCAGGTGCTGTGGGCGCCGTGGCAGCTCGCCGGCGAGCAGCTCGCCGAGGGCAAGCGCGATGCGGTGCGGGCCGCGTTGAAAATGCAGGAAGCGGCGGGCATCGACATCGTGTCCGATGGCGAGCAGTCGCGCATGCATTTCGTGCACGGCTTCCTGCGCGGCATCGAAGGCGTGGACTTCGCCCGGATGAAGCGCATCGGCATCCGCGCCGGCCGCTATCAAGCCGACTGCCCGACCGTCACCGGCCCGGTGCGCCGGCCGCGTCCGGTCCACGCCGACGAGGTGCGCTTCGCCCGCGCCAACACCGACCGCAAGCTCAAGTTCACGCTGCCGGGGCCGATGACGATGGTGGACACCCTCGCCGACGAGCATTACCGCGACCGCGCGGCGCTCGGCCTCGCTCTCGCCGGGCTGCTCAACGCGGAAGCGCTGGAGCTCGCGGCGCTCGGCGTGGACGTGATCCAGTTCGACGAGCCCGCGTTCAACGTCTACATGGGTGAAGTGCGGGACTGGGGCATCGCGGCGCTCGAGCGCGCGGCGGCCGGGCTCACGTGCGCCACCGCCGTTCACATCTGCTACGGCTACGGGATCAAGGCCAACATCGA
>DASWIC010000112.1:0-11531 GCA_036397875.1 Burkholderiales bacterium | reverse complement strand
GCCGACCGGCAGTCCGTGCCGGCGCCCGCTCGTGCGCCGGAATCGCTGCGCGGCTTGATCGATGCCTACGTGGGCGAGCTCGCCGAAGCGCAGCGCATCCTGCGGGAGGCGGCGCGCGGCGAAGGGATAGACGCGCCGGCGCTCGTCTCGCAACTGCGGGACAAACTGCCCTCGCTCAACCGGCTGCAGGAAATCGCGGCTGCAACCGATCAGCCCATGCGCCGCCGCGCGACGACGGTTTTCCTCAATGAAACGTCGCGATTTGCGCTCGCCCTGCGCGCATTCGGCGATCGCATCGAGTTCCCGGAGGCGGGGGCGCGGTTCGACTCCGCGGTCGGCGTGGTGGTGATCGGAACGCGCGGCGACGACGTGCACGGCCCGGACGCCGCCGTGATCGTCGATCCCGGCGGCAACGATCAGTACCTGCGATCGCCGGCGACGGGCGGCGCGATCTCCGTGATCGTCGATCTCGGCGGCAACGATCGCTATCTCGGCTCGGATGTCGCCGTGCACGGGCTCTCCGCCATCGTCGATCTCTCGGGCGACGACAGCTACGCGATGGCCGGGCCCGGACTGGGGGCGGCGCTTGCGGGCGCTTCGATCATCGTGGATTTCTCGGGCAACGATCGCTACTCCGCGGAGCTGTTCGGGCAGGGCGCCGCCGCGTTCGGACTCGGGGCGGTCGTGGACCTCGCCGGCAACGACACCTACCGGCTGCGCGCCGGCGGCCAGGGGTTCGGCCTGGCGGAAGGTGTGGGCCTGCTCTGGGACCACGGCGGCAACGACGCCTACGTCTCCGGAGGGCTCGCCGACATCTATGGGCGCGGCGGAGGCCTCAGCTGGGCGCAGGGCGCCGCGTTCGGCTACCGCACGCTGCTGGGGGGCGGAGCCGGCATCCTGCGCGACGACGGGGGCGAGGACCGCTATGAAGCGCAGATGTATGCCCAGGGCGCGGGCTATTACTACGGCCTGGGCCTGCTCTGGGACCGCGGCGGAGCCGATCGCTATCGCGCCGTACGCTACGCGCAGGGCGCCGGCGTGCACGAAGCCGTCGGGGTCCTGCGCGATGAAACCGGTGACGACCGCTACGAGCTGACATTCGGCGTGGGGCAGGGGATGGGGCTCGATCTCGCGGTGGGCGTGCTGGCCGACGCCGCGGGCGATGACCGGTATCGCGCGTCGCTGCTCGCGCAGGGCGCCGCGACCGCCAACGGAGTCGGGATCCTGTTCGACGCCGGCGGCGCGGACGCGTGGCACGTGGACGACTCCGGCCGGGCGTGGGGCCGCGCCGAGTGGTTGCGCGGGCTGCCGACGCTGGGACTGCTCCTCTACGACCCGCGGCACGCGGTGTTCGCGCAAAAGGAAGGCACGTTGTCGCCGGCGCTCGAGGCCGCCCGCTTCGGCGGGCCGCACGGCGATGCTCCCGTCAGGCACGAGCCGGCGCCCGCTCGCCGGTGCCCGGAGGGTGCGGCCCCGGCCGGCGACACCGCGTTGCCGCTACCCGAGGCATTGCGCAGGCTCGCGCCGGCGTTTGCGGGGGCCGGCTTCGATCCGGCGCTCTATGCGTACGTGCGGCAGCGGCTCCTGGGGGGACTCGAGGCCGGCCTCGCCGAGCTGCCGCGCGGCGACTTCGACGTCGGCTGGTCGCTGGCCGGGGCGCTGCGCTGCGCGGTGGCCGGCGCGGCGGCGGGCGAGGCGCAGGCGATGTGGGACGGAATGGAGCGCGTGCTCGCCGCGGAGCCGGCGACGCCCTACGCGGGCGCGATTGCCGGCGCGCTGCGCGAGCGTCCGGCGCCGCCACAGCAGATGGCGCGCATCCTGGCGGCGCTCGACACACATCCGGGCTGCGGCGTGCGCGCGGCGGCACTGCGCCTGCGCGACCGCGCCGCTGCCGATGAGGCCGCGCGCGTGGAGACGCTGCGCGCCGCGCAATCGGCGCTGAGTGATTCGTGCTGGCGGCTGCAGGCGTCGGCGCTTGCCGTGCTGACGCGATTGGGCGCCGCGCCCGCCGACCGCGCCGCGCTGCCTACTTTTCTGCGCTCAGTTCACGGCGAAGCAGTAGAGTAGTCCCGCGCCGCCCGACGCCCTCAGGTTGTCCAGGCTGCATCCGCGCGAGGGATGTGACGCGTTCCAGGATTTCGACGGCGCGTCATCGCGCAGTCCCATGCGGTCGTGGTGCCCGACGATCGCGGCGCCCGCGCCGCTCATCGTCCAGTTGCCGCAGGTCGTCCTGGCGGGGTCGCCCGCCATCGCGGTGCCGTCGGGCCGCGAGCCGGTGAGAATGTCGTGCTCGTTGGGCGTGTCGCCGCGGCCTTTGACCATTTGCCCCTTTTCGTTCAGCGCGGTCTGCTGGTTGAGATGGTTGTTGCCGTGCAGCTCGGCGAGATTGCGCGCGATCACCACGCCTTTGGCGTTCTGCCAGGGCCCCTTGCCGATGCGGTCCCTGGCGTGCACCGTCGGCGAGCCGGGAGAGAGAGTGTTGCTCAGGTAGGCGCGCCAGGTGCGATGCCCCGCGCCGACGGCGCTCGCAAGCGCCTGGCAGTGCTGGTCCGCTCCGTCCAGTCCGCCGAAGTCCGCACCCTTGCCGGCGCCGACGCTCGAAATGAAAAAACTCATCCCGTACTGCTGCTGGTACGTCGCGCAGCCCGCCAGGCCAAGCGCCAGCAGCACGGCCGGTGCGATTAACTCAATATTCTTCATTGCATACCTCCAGTCGGTTCAACTCAGCCCAATAAAACGCCGCGCCAGCGCATGACCTGCCGGCATGGCGTCCGCCTCCGGCACTCATCGCCCGGTCGCAGCGGCGAGTTTTTCCTTGAGGCGCTCGAAGTTCGAGCGCTCCATCTTGAGCTCGCCTCGATTGATTCCCTGGTCGATCTCCAGGACCGCATCGTTGCAGGGTGTCGGGATGCCGAGCTCCCGTCCCTTGCGCGAAACGACGCCGGTGATGAATTCCATTTCGCTCTTGCGGCCCTTGATGTGGTCGTGGATCGGGGCGGTGCGCGAGCGGCTGCCGACGTGCCGCATCAAGGCTTCGCGGGTGGTCGCCAGGTTCTCCTCGCTCGTGCCCGCGAACTCGTCCGCGCGCAGCCCGAAAATTGGCTCGATGCGGTAGCCGAGCGCGGCGCCCACCGCCAGCGATTCGCGCCCGATTGCCGCGGCGATGTCGGCCATGCCGGGCAGGGTGGCGGCCTCGCCGTTGCGCAGGCCCAGCAGCCCGTGCGGCCCCATGGTCATGGTGTTCGCGATGAGCTTGGTCCACTTCGCGCCGTAGATATTGCCGGTGACGTCGCACCGGGCCACATGCGACAGGATGGACTGGATCTCCTTCACGCGCGGGGTGTAGAGGCCGTCGAGCTCGCCGACCGCGAACCACGTGCCCTGGTGC
This sequence comes from Burkholderiales bacterium, assembly GCA_036397875.1. GTDB lineage: Bacteria > Pseudomonadota > Gammaproteobacteria > Burkholderiales > SG8-41 > SG8-41. Next base: position 8,143 of record DASWIC010000112.1, on the reverse strand, counting down.
GTGGTGTTGCGCTGGACCAGCCCGGGCGTGAAGATTTCCGCCGACAGCTCGATGCAGCAGCCCACCGTCCGGTCGCGGCCGACGATGGAAGCGATCGAGTCGTCGTTCATGCCGTTCATGACGCCGACCAGCACCCCGTCGCGCTTGAGATAGGGCTTGATGAATTCCGCCATCCAGCGGTGGTCGTAGGACTTGACCGCCAGGAGCACGATGTCGAACTCCAGGTTGGCGGAAGCGAGCTCGCACAGATGGTGCGCCTGGATCGGCACCGTGACGTCGCCGTCCGCCATCTGGACGTGGAGCCCGGTCGCCTTCAGCGCCTCCACCTGCGCCGGCCACTGGTCGATGACCGTGATGTCGTAGCCCGCCTGGGTGAGATCGGCGGACACGCTGCCGCCGATCGCGCCGCAGCCGAGCACCGCTATCTTTCGTTTCACGTTGCCTGCCTCACGGTCTCTCGAATCGTCGCCGGCGCCGGCGCCGGCGCGTCGGGAAATGCACTATCATCCTGTGCCGCGCCGCGACGGCGTCGATCCGACAACACACCCAGGGAGAAGCGACATGCTATGGGCCATTTCCTGCGTTGACAACCCGAATACCGCCGCGATCCGCGAGCAGGTGCTGCAGCCCCACCGCGATTACCTGCAGAGCCAGAAAGGCATCCTGGTTCTGGCGGGCGCGACGCAGAACGACGACGGCACGCAGGCGATCGGGAGCCTCTTCGTCGTCAACGTGGACAGCCGAGCGCGGGCCAAGGCGTTCTCGGACGGCGACCCTTTCACCCAGAACGGTGTGTTCAAGAACGTCTCCATCACCCGCATGCGCAGGGGACAGTGGAATCCCGCGGCGGCGGAAGGCGCCTGACACACTCCCCCCTTTGACAAAGGGGGGAGTGAGCGAAGCGAGCGGGGGGATTTCGTCATCGCGTCACAGCGGCTCGATGCCCGCCACCTTCGCCGCCTTTCGGTAACGCTCGATCTCCCGCACGAGCAGGCCGTCGAGCTGCTGGGGCGTCAGCGGCCAGGGCTCCGCGCCTTCACGCGCCAGCAGCTTTTTTATCTCTTCGCTGGCGAGGATCCTGTTGATGGCGGCGTTGATGAAGGCGAGCCGCTCGGCCGCCATGCCCGCTGGCGCGAACACGCCCCACCACAGCTCATAACTGTATCCCGGCGCGCCGCCCGCGGCTGCCGGAGGCAGGCGCGGATAGAGCGGCGATGATTTCGCGCTCGTGACCGCCAGGATCCGCACGCGGTTCGCCTGGATTTGCGGCGCCAGGGCGGCCTGGCTCGAGATCAGGATCTCGATCTCCCCCGAGGCTAGCGCGGTGACCGCCAGGGAAATGCCCTTGTACGGCACGTGGGTCATCTTGATGCCGGCAGCCGCGGCAAACAACGAGCTCGAGAAATGGTTGTTGCCGCCCGCGCCTGACGACCCGTAGTTGAGCCCGCCTTGGGTTCGTTTCGCGACCGCGATGAGTTCCTTCACGCTCTTGGCCGGCACCGAGGGATGCACTGCGATCAGCATCGGGGCCCGCGCGATCATCGCCACTGGCACGATGGCGCGGGCAGGATCGAAGGGCAGCTTCGCCCGCACCGAGGCGGTTGCCGGATAGGATGACGTGTGGCCGAGCAGCACGTGTCCGTCGGGCGCGGCTTTGGTGACGAGCTCGGTTCCGATCATGCCGCTTGCCCCCGGCCGGTTCTCCACGACGATGCTGCGGCCCCACTCCCGGGTGAGCTGCTGGGCCATGACGCGGGAGAACAGGTCGATCGAACCCCCGGCGGTGTAGGGCACGACCATCTGGATGTTCTTCGAGGGAAACGCCTGTGCCTGGACCTGCTGCGCGGCAAGCAGCGCGCAGCCGATCAGGCACAAGCTCGTGACTCGTGACCTGCTACTCGCAAAACGCTTCATGCTAATTTTCTCCTCGGAGCGTGATCAGTAAAGATTTTCTTGCCTGAAACCTTCATCCCTCCGCCCTCATCCCTCATCCTTGTTCATTCAGTCCCACTTCGGCGCGCGCCCGGCCGGATTCGCGATGCGGCCGTCGGGGCGCTTGAGCGCGAAGATGCGGTTCATTTCCTCCGGCGTCAGCGAAAAATCGAAGACCTTCAGGCTTTCGGCCATGTGCCGGGGGTTGGACGAGCGCGGGATGGGTGCAATGTTACCCTGCTGCACCAGCCAGCGCAGCGCGACCTGCGCGACCGTTCTGCCCCGGGTGCGCGCGATCTCGGCGATGACCGGGTCCTTGAACAGGCGGCCGCGGCCGAGCGGGCAGTAGGCGGTGAAGACGAGCCCGGCCCTGCGGCAGAACGCGAGGACCTTCGACTGGTCGAGATAGGGGTGGTACTCGGCCTGGAGCGCGACGAGCGGCTCCGGGCACAGGCGCATGGCTTGCTCGGTCAGCGCGATGTTGAAGTTCGCGACGCCGATGTGGCGCGCCTTGCCCTCACTTTTCGCTTTCGCCAGCGCGCCCATGGTCTCCGCGAGCGGGATCCCGTCCGTGCTCGGCCAGTGCACGTGAAGGAGATCCACGTAATCGGTCTGCAGGCGCTTGAGGCTCTGCTCGACCGATCGCGCGAAGTCCGCCGCGCGCAGGTATTCGTGGGAAACCTTGGTGCAGAGGAAGATCTCCCGGCGCGGCACGCCCGAGGCGCGCACGCCTTCGCCGACGCCGTCCTCGGTGCCGTACTTCCAGGCGGTGTCGAGGTGGCGGTAGCCGAGCTTCAGCGCCGTCGCGACGATCTCGGCGCAGTTGCCGAGCTGCGAGGTGCCGAAGCCGATGACCGGGATCTCGGCCCCGTGGGAGGACAGCGCGGGTTTGGCGGCGGGCACTCCCACGCGTTAGTTCGCGAGCGGATCGGGACGGACCTGGATGTGCACCGCGAGCGGCCGCGCGCCCTTGCCGAACTCGTTCAACCAGGGCGTGCGATCCCCGCTCGCGCTCCAGAGGCCCCGGCCCTTCCAGCCGGCATTCGGATCGTCGATGCGCCCATCCATGCCCTTGGCGTAGAAGCCCATCGGGTACGGCACGCGCATCAGGATCATCTGCCCGTCCTTGTAGCCGACGAATCCGTCCTGCAGGTTGGCGGTCGAGATCGGAACGTTTTCGCCGAGGCCGACGGTGTTGTGGTGATCGACCCAGGTGTAGTAGCTCGCCTCCGCGCTCGTGTTCTCGAAGCCCTCGAAGCCCGGCCCCGGATACTTGTGATACGCGAAGCCTTCAGGGCAGTGATTGCCGGTGGCCTTCGGGCCGTTCAACCGGGCCTTGCACTGGCGCCGGTCGAAGCTGATGAGGGTGCCGTTTGATCCAGAGCCCCAGAGCACGCCGTTCTTGTCGATATCGCCACCGCGCACGCCGATGCCTTCCCTGGGGATGGCGTAGAACTCGCTTAGGCGGGTCGTGGGATCGAAGCGCAGGAATCCGGGCGCGCCGGCGAACACGTTGAAGGTGTACCAGACCGAGCCGTCGGTCGGGTGCGGCATCACGGCGTAGGGACCGGATCCCGCGATCCGCATGTCCTTGCCCGCTTCCGCCGGCTTCCCCGGCTCGGTCCATGCGTCGAGCTTGCCGTTGCCGCTGGTGTCGAGGATGAAGGGGAACCAGCCCTGCGCCCTCGCCGCGTCCCCGGTTTCCTCCCACACCCGGGTGTTCACCCAGCCGGCGACCGGCCCGCTGCCCGAGAGCCACAGCGTGTTGTCCGCGTCGTAGCCGAACTGCGGGTGGTGGGTGCCGAAACAGGTGTCGATGAAGGAGTACTTCATCGTCTTCGGATCGAGCATCGCGACCTGGCGCGACGACTGGGCGAGCGGGAATACGCGGGCCGAGGGGTGGCCGGAGCCCTTCTTGCAGAACGCCGGATTGTCCCTTCCGCGCACGGATGCCGCGATCCACAGCCGGCCCCGGTCGTCGAACATGGCGTTGTGGTTGTTGGCCCGGGTATCCCAGAGCTGGCGATCTCCCCAATACGGGGAGGGCGCGTCCGGCTTGACGTTCGCCGCGTGGCCCGGCCCAAGCGAAAGCGGCATGTCCGGGTCGCGCACGGGCATCTTGAACTGAGTCACCGTATGCGTCTTTGGATCGAGGATCGGCATCATGTCGGTGGAGTACTCCGGCGAGCCGTAGAGCCTGCCGTAGGCATTCACCGTCGGCTTGCGCCGGTCCGAGGAAATCAGGTCGTGCAGGTACTTGTCCGGGGTGGACCATTCCCACGCCGTGACGACGATATTGCGCTCGATGCCCCGCGGCCGCTGCGGCTTGTGCTTCGGCAACTCGCCCTTCTCGATCCGTTCGGTCCAGTCGCCGAAGTACCTGTAGGGCACGCCGCCGAGCTCCTTACCGATACGGTTGGTCATCTGCGCCCCGAACTGGCCCGACAGGATGCGGCGCACCCACGCCACTTCGTGCGAGTCGAACTTGCCCAGCTGCGCTGGAATGGTGCGCGTCGATTGCTGCCCCAGCTGATGGCAGCCGATACAATCGACGTTGTTCATCCGCTGGCGCCACCTTTCCTGGGTGATGTTCTTCGGGATACTGCTCCCGCCGCCGAAATCCTTGGCCGGCGGAATCTTCATCAGGGTGTACCAGTAGATCGCCGGATAATAACGCGCCGCTGCCCGCTCGCTCGGCGCCGGAACCGCGGTGTGATTGACGAGCTGGCCGGGTCTTGCCCGCAATTTTGTCGAGTCCACGAGGCCGTAGCCGCGCACGAAGACCTGGTAGGTGGCGGCCGGCAGGTCGGGGATGACATAACGGCCCTGGTCATCGGTGACGACGCTCTTGATGTAGCGGGTGGGAAGATCGGCCGTCTCGGCGATCACCCACACGCCCGCCTCCGGGCCGTTCGGGCCGGAGACGACGCCCCCGATGTCATCGTCGCCGAAGCGCAGCGCCGGGTCGGCACCGCGCGTCGTCATCTGGGTGGCGCATGCGGCCAGCACCGCCGCGATCACGGCCGCCGCGATGCCCCAATGCAATGATGTCGCTCTGCTCATATCCCCCCCTGGATGTGCGGGTGGCAACGCGTGAACGGTGGCGCCTTATGTTACGCCTTCGCAAGAAGCCGGCGGATTACTGAATGACGGTCCACGGCCGCGACCGGTCGAGCGCGTATTTCCGCACTGCCTTCTCGTCGAAATTGAAGCCCAGCCCCGGCGACTGGTGCAGCAGAAGCTCGCCATCGCGCGCACCTTGACCAGCCCGTAGTCGCGCGCCGAGACGGTGCGCGTGGCAAAGGACGTGGCGTTCTCGAGCGGCACGCGCGCGACACAGACGGAGACCGACTGGATTCTTGCCATGGAGTTCGATACCGGCTTGCAGGAGCCCGTAAGTTATCAGCTTTTCACGGCGGGGCCAAAGGGCCAGGCGGCCAAGTTGACCACTACCGGCAAACGTCTCTAAACTCCTCTCTCCCATCAGCAGTCCATTACAAGGAGGTGATTATGCGCAAGCTCCTATTGGCGCTCGTAGCCAGCGCAGCCGTGGTCCTGCCCGCCGCCGCGCAGCAGAAAATCTCGATCTCCATCGCCACCGGCCCCACCGGGGGCGTGTATTACCCGATGGGCGGCGGCATGGCGAACGTCCTGACCAAGTATGTGCCCAACCTGAATGCGACGGCGGAATCCACCGCCGGCTCGATCGCCAACCTCGAGTTCCTCCTGACGAAGAAGGCGGACGTCGCGCTGTCGATGGCGGACGCGAGCTACGACGCCTACAAGGGCGAGCAGAAATTCAAGGGCCGGCCGGTGCCGGTGCGCGGCCTGATGGTGCTCTATCCCAACCGCTTCCACATCGTCACGCTCGAAGGGCTCGGGATCAACAAGGTCGCCGATCTCAAGGGGCGGCGCGTCTCCACCGGCCCGCCGCGCAGCGGCACAGAGGTGAAGGCGAACCGCGTGCTGGAGGCGGCGGGGCTGAACCCGGACAAGGACATCATCCGCGAGCGGCTGACGGTGCAGGCATCGGGGGACGCGTTGAAAGACCGCAAGATCGACGCCTACTTCTGGTCCGGCGGCATTCCCACCGCCGCGGTGACCGACCTCGCGGCGAGCCCGGGGGTCAAGATCAAGTTCATCGAGCATGCCGAGCTGGCCGAGGTCCTGAACAAGAAATACGGCCCGCTCTACGTCCGGGACGTGATTCCCGCCAAGTCCTATCCGGGCCAGGACAAGGACGCGCACGTCACCACCATCTGGAACGTCCTCGTCACCGGCGCCAGCACCCCGGATGAGGTCGCCTACAACATCGTGAAGACGATGTTCGAGAGGAAGGACGACATGGTCCGGGTGCACAAGGAGTCGCAGAACTTCGATCTGAAGTACCAGACCAATGCGGCGATCGTGATCCCGTTCCATCCGGGCGCGGTCAAGTACTTTCGCGAACGAGGGTTGAAGGTCAAGTAGCCCGCGGATTCTCGCGGGTCGGACTGAAATCCAGCGCGCTCCACGCGCTGGATTTTTTGTTTCAGGGGAGCGCGATCGCGCCCGCCAGGAGGCGCACATCATGAGCGAGAAGGAAGAGCGGCTGATTCACGAGATCGCCGCGGAGCACCGCATCGCGGTCGACGAGGCGGCGCTCAAGAAGGCCGAGGAGTACATCGAGGCGGAAGAGGGTGCGACCAACCGCCTTGCCGGCATGCTCGGGCGGATGGTGACGGCGGTCGCCGTCATCATGTCGCTGTTCCATCTGTATGCCGCCTACGCGATCGTGCCGACGCAGGAGCTGCGGATGATCCACGTCGGCTTCGTCCTGTTCCTGGTGTTCCTGCTGTTCCCGTTCTCCCGCCGGTTCCGCCACCGCGTCATGTGGTGGGACTGGATCGCCGTAATCCTTTCCCTCATCGTCATCGGCTACGGTCTCGCTGGCGGCGACGATTTCACCGACCGCAGCACCATCCCGACCAACCTGGACATGGTGTTCGGCGTGATCCTGACGGCGCTCGTGCTGGAGGCGGCGCGCCGCGGCACGGGGTGGATCATGCCGTTCGTGTGCGTGCTGTTCGTCGCCTACGCGATGTTGGGCCCCTACCTGGGCCAGCCGTGGACGCACCGCGGCTATGACATCTCGCGGCTGGTCGGCCACATGTACATGACGCTGGAGGGGATCTTCGGCGTACCGGTGGATGTCTCCTCCTCGCTCATCATCTTGTTCACGATTTACGGCGCGTTCCTCCAATTCTCGGGGGCGGGGAAGTTCTTCATCGATTTTTCATTCAGCGCGATGGGCGGGAAGCCCACCGGCGCCGGGCGCACGATCGTGCTGTCCTCGTTCCTGCTCGGAGGTCCGTCGGGCAGCGGTGTCGCCACCACCGTTACCCTGGGGACGGTCGCCTATCCCATGCTCGCCAAGGCCGGCTACGGCAAGGACGCCGCCGGCGGGCTGCTCGCCGCCGGCGGGCTCGGCGCGATCATCTCGCCGCCGGTGCTGGGCGCGGCGGCATTTCTCATTGCCGAATTCCTCAAGATCTCGTACCTCGACGTGATCCTGATGGCGACCATTCCAACCTGCCTCTACTATTTCGCGCTGTTCCTCATGGTCGAGCTCGACGCGCGCAAGTTCGGAATGAAGCAGGTGCCGCTGGATAACGTCGAGTCCCTCTGGAGCCTCACGAAACAGTTCGGGTTCCACTTCCTCTCCCTATTGGCGATCATCGTCTTCATGCTGCTCGGCTTCTCGCCGGTGGCGGCGGTGTTCTGGGCGACCATGGTGGCGTTCGCCATGAGCGCGCTGCATCCCGATTGTGCGCTGATGAGCCGGCGCCAGATGATCCTGTTCCTGGCAGTCGCCGTTGTGGTCTGCGTGGTGTACTCCGCGATCCGGGGCCGCTTCCACGTGGACGCGCTCTCCTGGGCGCTCCCGGCGGGGGCCCTGGCGCTCGTCGCTGCCGCGTTCGTGCGGCCGGAGTGGCGCCTGTGGCCGGAGAAGCTCGTGCGGGCGTTCGAGGCCGGCTCGGTCAGCATGCTGAACGTCGCGGCCACCTGTGCCGCGGCGGGCATCATCGTTGGCGTCGTGACGCTGACCGGTCTTGGGCTCAAGTTCAGCTCGATCGTGATCGGCTACGCCGACTCGCTCACCCAGGGCACGATGAGCCTGCTGTCCGCGGTTGGCGTGGAAGCCACGAAGGCGCTGGTGCACGACGTGAAG
>DASWIC010000111.1:0-18180 GCA_036397875.1 Burkholderiales bacterium | reverse complement strand
CGCGGTGCTGCGCTGGCGCTTGTAGTCGCTCCACGCCTCGTAGAGCTGCTGCAGCCGCAGCACGGCCGCGTGCTGCGAAGCGTCCGGCTCGAACCCGCGCCGTCGCAGGGCCTCCTGATAGAGCTCCAGCACGGAGGCAGGCCGCGACGCCGTCATTCCCGCGGAGGCGGGAATCGAAGTCGAATCAGAGGTCATGGCCTGCGAATTCTGGGCCCCCACCCCCCGACCGAGTCACTCGAGGGCAGGCTTCGGGTGGGAGACTTTTTTTCAGACGTTCAGGCTGCGCTGGGCGACTCCCAGCGCGGCCTCTTTCATCGCTTCGGACAATGACGGGTGGGCGTGGCAGATCAACGCGATGTCCTCGGCGGAGGCGCCGAACTCCATTGCGACCACCGCCTCGGAAATGAGCTCGGATGCCATCGGCCCGATGATGTGCACGCCCAGTATGCGGTCGGTCCGCGCGTCCGCCACGAACTTCACGAACCCGCGCGTATCGCCCAGCGCGCGCGCGCGGCCGTTCGCCATGAACGGAAACTGGCCGCTCCGGCAAGGCACGCCCTCGCGCTTCAGCTGCTGCTCGGACTTGCCGACCCAGGCGATCTCGGGCGCGGTGTAAATGACCCAGGGAATGGTGTTGAAATCGACGTGGCCGTGGCCGCCCGCCACGCGCTCGGCCACCGCGACACCCTCCTCCTCGGCCTTGTGCGCGAGCATGGGCCCGCGTACCACGTCGCCGATCGCCCACACGCCGGGAAGATTGGTGCGGCACTCGGCGTCGACCTCGACAAATCCCCTTTGATCGAGCTTGAGGCCAGCTGCATGGGTATTGAGCCCTTGTGTGTTCGGCACGCGCCCGATGCACACGATCAGGCGGTCGCATTCGAGCTTGTGCTCGCCTCCGCCCTTGATCAAGTACTCGAGGGCAATCCCCTTCTTGCCGGGGGTGACGCGCGCGATGCTCGCGCCGAGCACGATCTTGAGCCCCTGCTCCCGCGTGAAGATCTTCCATGCCTCCTTCGCCACCGCATCGTCCGCGGCCGGCAGGAACGCCTCCAGCATTTCCAGCACCGTAACTTCGGCGCCGAGCCGCCGCCAGACGCTGCCCATCTCGAGCCCGATCACCCCGGCGCCGATGACGCCGAGCCGGCCGGGGACTTCCGGCAGTGCGAGCGCGCCCGCGTTGTCGAGCACGAACTTTCCGTCGAAAGCCACCCCCGGGAGCGGCCGCGGGCTGGAGCCGGTCGCGAGGATGACGTGCCGCGCCGTGATCGCCTCCTCCGCGGCGCCGGCCACCTTGACCTGCCATGCGCCGGCGCTGCCGCCGGCAAGACTGCCGCGGCCGTGGAAGAAGTTGACCTTGTTCTTCTTGAAGAGATAGACGATGCCGTCGTTGTTCTGCCTGACTACCTTGTCCTTGCGCTTGAGCATCTGGGCGAGGTCGAGGGCGATGCCTTTCAACTGTATGCCGTGATCCGCGAAATCGTGGGCGGCGTGGTGATAGTTCTCCGAGGACTGCAGCAGCGCCTTGGACGGGATGCAGCCGACGTTGGTGCAGGTGCCGCCGAGCGCGGGCTTGCCATCGGCGCCCCGCCACTCGTCGATGCACGCGGTAGCGAGGCCCAGCTGCGCAGCGCGGATGGCGGCGATGTAGCCTCCGGGACCGCCGCCGATCACCACCACGTCGAACGACTTGCTCATTCAGACATCGAGGAGGATGCGGGCCGGGTCCTCGAGCGCTTCCTTGATCGCGACGAGGGACAGCACGGCCTCGCGGCCGTCGATGATGCGGTGGTCGTAGGAAAGCGCGAGGTAGTTGACCGGACGGATCACCACCTGGCCGTTCTCGGCGACCGGCCGCTCGCGGGTGGCGTGCACGCCCAGGATCGCGCTTTGCGGGGGGTTGATGATCGGGGTGGAGAGCATCGAGCCGAAGACGCCGCCGTTGGAGATCGAGAACGTGCCGCCCGTCAACTCCTCGATCGTCAATTTCCCTTCCTGCGCGCGCTTGCCCAAGTCCGCGATTCTCCTCTCGATCTCCGCCAGTGTCAGCGCGCCCGCGTCGCGCAGGATCGGGACCACCAGGCCGCGCGGGCTCGCGACCGCGATGCCGATGTCGTGATAGCCGTGGTAGACGATGTCCGTGCCGTCGATCGAGGCGTTGACGACGGGGAATTTCCGCAGCGCGTGCACCGCCGCTTTCACGAAGAACGACATGAAGCCGAGCCGCACCCCGTGCTCCTTCTCGAAGCGCTCCTTGTAGCGATTGCGGAGATCGATCACCGCCTGCATGTTGACTTCATTGAAAGTGGTGAGGATCGCCGCCGCGTGCTGCGACTGCACCAGGCGCTCCGCGACGCGCGCCCGCAGCCGCGACATCGGCACGCGCTGCTCGGGACGCCCCCCCGGTGCGCCCATGTCCACGGCCGGTGCCGGAGCGCGCGGGGGCGCAGGAGCCGCCGGGGGCTGCGCCCTGGCCTCGATCGCCTGCATCACGTCCGCCTTGGTGACGCGCTCGCCGCGTCCGGTGCCGGCGAGCGCTTCCGTGTCCACGCGCTTCTCGGCCGCGAGTTTGCGCGCCGCCGGCATGGCCGCGGCCGGTGCCGCCTTCGGGGAAGGCTTGGCCGGGACTTTCCCTTCGGTCCTGGCCGCGGCGGCGGCGGGAGCCTCCGCGCCCGCGGCCTCGGTATCGATCTGCGCGATGACCTCGTTGCTCACCACGGTGCCGCCGTCGCCCTTGATGATCTTGATGATCACGCCGGACTCCGGCGCCGGCGTCTCGAGCACGACCTTGTCGGTCTCGATATCGACCAGGTTCTCGTCGCGCCGGACGCGCTCGCCCGCCTTCTTGTGCCAGGTGAGGAGCGTCGCCTCGGCGACCGACTCGGAGAGCTGCGGTACCTTGACTTCGACCAGCATCGCTGGCGTCCTAGCCCACGCCGTCCGCGCGCGACGCGACGCCCACGGACAGCGCGAGCTCCACGAGCTCCTTTTGCTGCCGGTCGTGCAACGACTTGTAGCCCGCGGCGGGCGTCGCCGAGGAGTCCCGGCCGGCGTAGATCAGCTTCTGGTGCGGCAGCATGTGGCGCTCGAGGTAATGCTGGATGCGGTGCCAGGCGCCCTGGTTGCGCGGCTCCTCCTGGCACCACACGATCTCGGTCGCCTTGCGGTAGCGCTCGATCTGGACCTGGAAATCCTCGTGCGGGAAGGGATAGAGCTGGGCGATGCGCGCGAGCGGCAGGTGCCGGAGCCCGCGCGCCTTGCGCTCGGCGCGCAGATCGTAGTAGACCTTGCCGCTGCAGAACACCACGCGCCTCACCTTGTCGGGATCGATGTCCTTCGCCTCCCAGTCCTCGTTGACCGGCCGGAAGCGGTCGGCGGAGAACTCCTCGAGCGGCGAGACCGATTCCTTGTGGCGCAAGATGCTCTTCGGCGTGAACAGGATCAGGGGCTTGCGGAACGGCCGGACCATCTGCCGCCGCAGCAGGTAATAGAGCTGCACCGGCGTCGCGGGCACGCACACCTGCATGTTGTGGTCCGCGCATAGTTGCAGGTAACGCTCGATGCGTCCCGAGGAGTGCTCCGGCCCCTGCCCTTCATAGCCGTGCGGCAGCATCAGCACCAGCCCGCACAGGCGGCCCCATTTCGCCTCCCCCGAGGCGATGAACTGGTCGATCACGACCTGCGCGCCGTTGGCGAAGTCGCCGAACTGCGCTTCCCAGATCGTGAGCTCGTTGGGCGCGGAGGTCGCATAGCCGTACTCGAACCCCATCACGGCCTCTTCCGAGAGCAGGGAGTCGATGACGACGAAGTCCCCCTGCTGGTCCCCCAGGTGCTGCAGCGGCACGTAGGTGCCCTGGTCCCACCGCTCGCGGTTCTGGTCATGGAGCACGGCGTGGCGGTGGAAGAACGTCCCGCGCGCGCTGTCCTGCCCCGAGAGCCGCACCGAGTAGCCCTCGTGCAGCAGCGTTGCGAAAGCGAGATGCTCCGCCATGCCCCAGTCGAGGGGCAGCTTGCCTTGCGCCATCAGCCGCCGATTCTCGACGATCCTCTGCACCGCGGGATGGAGCTTGAAGTTGTCAGGAACGTGGGTGATGCGCTCCCCCAGCATCCGCAGCGTCTCGATCGGCAGCCGCGTATCGCCCCTCTCGTTCCACTTGCTGCCCCGGTACTTGCTCCAATCGATCTCGAACGGAGGCTTGTAGTTCCCGAGGATCGACTTGTTGGTGTGATGGCCGCCGTCGAGCGCCTTGCGGCAGGCCGCCACTCTCTCGTCGCCCCCGCCCGCGCCGATCACGCCATCCTGCGCGAGCCGGTCCGCGTAGAGCTGGCGCGTGGTGGGCAGCTTCGCGATCTTCTTGTACATCAACGGCTGGGTCACCATCGGCTCGTCCTGCTCGTTGTGGCCCAGCCGCCGGTAGCACACCAGGTCCACCACCACGTCCTTGTGGAACTTCATGCGGTAGTCGAGCGCGACCTCCGTCACCAGGCACACGGCATCGGGGTCGTCGCCGTTCACGTGCAGGACCGGCACCTCCAGCATCTTGGCGACGTCGGTGCAGTAGAGCGAGGAGCGCGCGTCGCGCAGGTCCGAGCACGTGAAGCCGATCTGGTTGTTGACGACGATGTGCACGGTGCCGCCGGTGCCGTAGCCGCGCGTCTGCGCCAGCTCGAACGTCTCCATGTTCACGCCCTGTCCCGCGAATGCGGCGTCGCCGTGGATCAACACCGGCAGCACCTGGTCGCCGGTGTGGTCGCGGCGGCGATGCTGGCGCGCGCGCACCGACCCCTCCACCACCGGGTTCACGATCTCGAGGTGGGACGGATTGAACGCGAGCGTGACGTGCATCGGGCCGCCCGGGGTCATCACGTTGGAGGAGAAGCCCTGATGGTACTTGACGTCCCCCGCGAGCAGGCTGTCGTCGTGCTTCCCTTCGAACTCGGCGAAGAGATCCTTGGGCATCTTGCCCAGGGTGTTGACCAGCACGTTGATGCGCCCGCGATGCGCCATGCCGATCACCAGCTCCTGTACCCCCGCCTTCCCGGCGTTCTGCAGCAGGATGTCGAGCTGCGGGATCAGCGAATCACCGCCTTCCAGCGAGAAGCGCTTCTGCCCGACGTAGCGGGTATGGAGGTATTTCTCCAGCGTCTCGGCGGCGGTGAGCCGCTCCAGGATGTGCCTGCGGTACTCGGCGGGAAAGCTCGGCGTCGAGCGGATGGACTCCAGCCGTTCCTGCACCCAGCGTTTTTGCCCCGGGTCCGTGATGTGCATGTGCTCGGCGCCGATGGTCCGGCAATAGGTGGCCTTCAGCGCCTGCACGATGTCTCCCAGCGTCATCTCCCGCGGGCCGACGAGCGTGCCGGTGTTGAACATCGTCCCCATGTCGGCCCTGGTCAGCCCGTAGAACGTCGGGTCGAGCTCGGGTATGTCGGGCTTCTCCTGGCGCTTGAGGGGATCGAGGTCCGCATGGCGCACGCCCAGGAAGCGGTGCGCCGAGATGAGCTGCAGCACGCCGAACTGCTTCTCCCCGAGCTGCGGGCGGGTGATGAGCACCGTGGCCCCGGCCGCGCGCTGCTCCCTGGCAAGCCGGGCGAAGCGGTCCTGCACGTCGAAATGCGACACGTCTCGCGCCCCGCTCTCGACCTTCTGGAGCTCGTCGAAATAGTCGCGCCAGCGCGGGTCGACCGCGCCCGGATCCTTGAGCCAGGTGTCGTAGAGCGCCTCGATGAACGGCGCGTTGGCGCCGAACAGGTGGGAACTGGCGAGGAGCTCCTTCATCATGACATCACCTGCGCTTCGCCATGGGCACAAGATCGCGGCGGCCCGCGCCGGCAAACAGCTGCCGCGGCCGGCCGATCTTCTGGTCCGGGTCGCCGATCAGCTCGTTCCATTGGGCGATCCAGCCCACGGTGCGCGCCAGCGCGAAGATCGCGGTGAACATGCTGACCGGGACGCCGAGCGCCTTGTAGACGATGCCCGAGTAGAAGTCGACGTTGGGATAGAGCTTGCGCTTGATGAAGTAGTCGTCCTCGAGGGCGATCTTTTCCAGCGCGAGCGCGAGCTTGAACAGCGCGTCGTCCTTGAGATCGAGCTCCTCGAGCACCTCGTGGCAGGTCTTCTGGATGAGCTTGGCGCGCGGATCGTAGTTCTTGTAGACGCGGTGCCCGAAGCCCATCAGCATGGCATGGCCGTCCTTGTCCTTGACGCGCCGGATGAAGCTCGAGATGTTCTTCGCATCGCCGATCTCAGCGAGCATCTTCAACACCGCCTCGTTGGCGCCGCCGTGCGCCGGGCCCCACAGGCTGGCGATGCCGGCCGAGATGCAGGCGAACGGATTGGCGCCGGTCGAGCCGGCGAGCCGCACCGTCGAGGTCGAGGCGTTCTGCTCGTGGTCCGCGTGCAGGATCAGGATGCGCTCCATCGCGCGCGAGAGCACCGGGTTCGGCCGGAACTCCTCGCACGGCGTGCCGAACATCATGTAGAGAAAATTGTCGACGTAGGCGAGCGCGTTCTTCGGGTACATGAACGGCTGGCCGGTGTTGTACTTGAAGGCCATGGCCGTGAGCGTCGGCAGCTTGGCGATCAACCGGAATGCCGAGATCTCGCGGCTGCGCGCGTCGCGGATGTCGATCGAGTCGTGATAGAACGCCGAGAGCGCCCCCACCACCCCGCACAGCACCGCCATGGGGTGCGCGTCGCGCCGGAAGCCCGAGTAGAAACGGGTCAGCTGCTCGTGCACCATCGTGTGGCGCGATACGATCCCGACGAACTCCTCCAGCTGCCGCTTGTTGGGAAGCTCGCCGTTCATGATCAGGTACGCAACCTCCAGGAAGCTGCAGTGCTCCGCCAGCTGCTCGATGGGATAGCCGCGGTACTCCAGGATGCCCTTGTCGCCGTCGATGAAAGTGATACGGGAACGGCAGCTCGCGGTGGACATGAAGCCGGGGTCGTAAGTGAACTTCCCGGTCTTCGCGTAGAGCGCGCGGACGTCGATCACGTCGGGGCCGACGCTGCCGCTCAATACCGGGAAATCGACCGGCGGTGTGCCGTCGCTGAAGGTCAGGGTTGCGAGCTTTTCAGCCATCTTGGTCTCCGCAGTCTATCCATCATTCACACGGCGCGCGCCACGCCCCCGTCCGCGCGCAGCATAGCCACCAACGCCCGGTAACGCGGCTCCGGCTCGCTTCGCCCCAACGCGAGGTCGAGGAGCTCGTTGTCGGGCCGCTCGAGGAGTTCGGCGAACAGCCGCCGCTGCCCGCCATCCAGCCGCTCGTATCCGCGCGCGAGGAATGCATCGAGCACCAGGTCGAGCTCCAGCAACCCGCGGCGGCAGCGCCAGCGTATACGGTCGAAGTCTCCCATATCCTAAACCGTGCGCTTGACCAGAAGCTCCTTGATCTTGCCGATCGCCCGCGTCGGATTGAGCCCCTTGGGACACACGTCGACGCAATTCATGATCGAGTGGCAGCGGAACAGGCGATACGGGTCTTCCAGGTCATCGAGCCGCTCGCCCGTCGCCTGGTCGCGCGTGTCGGCGATGAAGCGGTAGGCCTGCAGCAGGCCCGCCGGGCCGACGAACTTGTCGGGGTTCCACCAGAATGACGGGCAGGCCGTCGTGCAGCACGCGCAGAGGATGCACTCGTAGAGCCCGTCCAGCTCCTCGCGGTCCGCGGGAGACTGCAGCCGCTCCTTCTCCGGCGGCGGCTCGTGGTTGACCAGGTACGGCTTCACTGAGTTGTATTGCTTGAAGAACTGGGACATGTCGACGATCAGGTCTCGCACCACGGGCAGTCCCGGCAGCGGCCGGATCATCACCGGCTCCTTCAGGTCCGCGACGCGCGTGATGCAAGCGAGGCCGTTCTTGCCGTTGATATTCATGCCGTCGGAGCCGCACACGCCCTCGCGGCACGAGCGGCGGAACGCCAGTGTGTCGTCCTGCGCCTTGATGCGCACGAGCGCATCGAGGAGCATGCGGTCGGTGGGCTCGAGCGCGATGTCGTACTCCTGCATGCGCGGCCGGTCCTCGGAGTCGGGGTTGTAGCGGTAGATCGAGAATCTCATCGGGTCGCCTTTGCTCTTCGCTAATACACCCGGGCCTTGGGCTCGAACGCGTCCACGGTCAGGGGCTTCGTATGCACCGGCTTGTACTGGAGGCGGTTGCCCTCCCGGTACCACAGCGTGTGCTTGATCCAGTTCGCGTCGTCGCGCTGGTGGTAGTCGGCGCGGTCGTGCGAGCCGCGGCTCTCCTTGCGCGCCTCGGCGGAGACGAGCGAGGCAACCGCGGTCTCGACCAGGTTGTCGAGCTCGAGCGCTTCCACCCGCGCCGTGTTGAACGTCTTGCTCTTGTCCCGGATCTCCGTGCGCGCGGCGCGTGCAGCCACCTCCTTCAGCTTCTGCACGCCCGCCACCAGGAGGTCGGGGAAGCGGAATACCCCGCAATGCAGCTGCATGATGCGGCGCAAATCGCCGCTCACCTGGGCGACCTGCTCTCCGCCCTTCTGGCCGTCGAGCCGCGCGAGTCGCGAAAGCGAGAGGTCATCGGCATCTCTTGGCAGGGCGCGCTGCCCGGCGGCGTCGTGCTTGAGGTCCTGAATCACCCGCTCGCCGGCGGCCTTGCCGAACACCAGCAGGTCGAGCAGCGAGTTGCATCCCAGGCGATTGGCGCCGTGCACCGACACGCAGGAGCACTCGCCCGCCGCGTAGAAGCCCGGCACCACCGCTTCCGCGTCGCCGCCTTTCGGCGCCACCACCTGCCCGTGGTAATTGGTCGGGATGCCGCCCATTTGGTAGTGGCAGGTCGGAACCACCGGAATGGGGTCCTTGACCGGATCGACGTTGGCGAACGTCTTCGCGATCTCGCGGATGCCGGGCAGCCGCCTGCGGATGGTCTCTTCGCCCAGGTGATCGAGCTTGAGCAGGATGAAGTCGCCGTCCGGGCCAGCGCCGCGGCCTTCCTTGATCTCGGTTGCCATCGCGCGGGATACGATATCCCGGCTGGCGAGATCCTTCGCGTTGGGCGCGTAGCGCTCCATGAAACGCTCGCCGTTCTTGTTGAGCAGGTAGCCGCCCTCCCCGCGCACGCCCTCGGTGATCAGCACGCCCGCGCCCGCCACGCCCGTCGGATGAAACTGCCAGAACTCCATGTCCTGGAGCGGTATCCCGGCGCGTGCCGCCATGCCGAGACCGTCGCCCGTGTTGATGAACGCATTGGTGCTGGCGGCAAAAATGCGCCCCGCGCCGCCCGTGGCGAATACCGTCGCCTTCGCCTGCAGGATCATCACCTCGCCCGTCTCCATCTCGAGCGCGGTCACGCCCAGCACCGTGCCGTCCGGATCGCGGATGAGATCGAGCGCCATCCACTCCACGAAGAACTGCGTGTGCAGCTGGAGATTCGCCTGGTACAGCGTATGCAGCAACGCGTGTCCGGTGCGGTCGGCCGCGGCGCACGCGCGCGGCACCGGAGACTTGCCAAATTCCCGCATGTGGCCGCCGAAAGGGCGCTGGTAGATCCTGCCGCTGGCAAGGCGGTCGAACGGCATGCCGAAATGCTCGAGTTCGTAGACCGCCTCGGCCGCCTTGCGGCACATGAACTCGATCGCGTCCTGGTCGCCGAGATAATCGGAGCCCTTGACGGTGTCGTACATGTGCCAGTGCCAGTTATCCTCATCGATGTTGCCGAGCGCGGCCGCCACCCCGCCCTGCGCCGCCACGGTGTGCGAGCGCGTGGGAAATACCTTCGACAGCACGGCGACCCGCAAGTCGGCGCGCGCGAGCTCCAGCGCGGCACGCAGCCCCGACCCGCCGCCGCCCACGATAACCGCGTCAAACGAGCGCACCGGCAGTCCCATCACAGCCCCCACAATATCCGCACGGACCAGGCGGCGTACCAGAGCAGCGCTGAGAGGACGACCCCGTAGAGCGCCAGGCGCAACGCGGTGTTCTTGACGTAGTCCATGAAGATATTCCGGACGCCGATCCACGCATGCAGCAGCAGGCTGGCCATGAAAAGGACCGTCGCGTATCGCACCCACGGGGCCTGCCACAGCAGCTTCCACTGCCCGTAGTCCATTTGCGGCATGCCGGCCACCGCCCACAGGATGATCCCCGTGTAGAGCACCATGATGACGGCGGTCACGCGCTGCGCGAGCCAGTCGCGCAGCCCGTAATGGGCGCCCACCACCAGGCGCTTCACCATATCAGCACGCCTGCCGCAAGCGTCGCGATCACGCTGACCGCAAGCACCGTCCAGCTGCTCGCGCGCGCCGCCGCGAGTTCCGTTCCATAGTCGAGATCGAGCGCGAGGTGGCGGATACCCGCGCACAGGTGGTGCAGGTACGCCCACACCCCCCCGATCAGGATCAGCTTGATCGCCCAGTGGGAGAACACCTGCTTGAAGTGCGCGAACGTCTGGGGCGATTCGAGGCTCCATTCGAACAATGCCAGCAGCAAGGGAAGCAGCAGGAACAGCACGGCGCCGCTCACCCGGTGGAGGATGGAGATCAGCCCGGGCACCGGCAGCCGGATCTGGAACAGATTGAGATATTTCGGCCGCGGCCTAGCCATCGATATAGCGGTTCTCCGGGGGGACTTCCCGGCTCATCCTGCGCAATCACGCCCCGGCACGGATTTCGCGCCTGTTGCGGCTTGAAATTCTAGCAGTTCTTGTCACCCCGGTCGCTGCTTCGTTATCATCCCGCACCAAACCAGCGCGTGCGTCGTCCCGCGTCGCCGCCCCTTCCCGAAGAGCAAAATACCGTCCCGCATATCAGGAGTCCATAAAATGAAACGCCCCATGCGCGTCGCCGTCACCGGCGCCGCCGGCCAGATCGGCTACAGCCTGCTGTTCCGCATCGCCAAGGGGGAAATGCTCGGCGCCGACCAGCCGGTCATCCTGCAGCTGCTCGAGATCCCGGACGAGAAGGCACAGAAGGCGCTGACGGGCGTCATGATGGAGCTCGACGACTGTGCCTACCCGCTCCTGCACGGGATGGTCCCCACGGCCGACCCCATGGTCGCCTTCAGGGATGCGGATGTGGCGCTGCTGGTCGGTGCACGGCCGCGCGGACCCGGCATGGAGCGCAAGGATCTGCTCGAGGCCAACGGCAAGATCTTCTCTCCCCAGGGCAAGGCGCTCGCGGCGGTGGCGAGCCGCGACGTGAAGGTGCTGGTGGTGGGCAATCCCGCCAACACCAACTGCCTCATCGCCTTGATGAACGCGCCGGGCCTCACGGCGTCGAACTTCACGTCGATGATGCGCCTCGACCACAACCGGGCGCTCGCCCAGGCCGCGCAGAAGCTCGGCAAGCCGGTTTCAGGCGCGCGCAGGATGACGGTGTGGGGCAATCACTCCGCAACCCAGTATCCCGACATTTTCCAGGCCGAGATCGAGGGCAGGAAGATCTGGCCGATGATCAACGACCAGGCCTGGCTCGAGAAAAGCTTCATCCCGACGATACAGAAGCGCGGCGCGTCGATCATCGAAGCCCGCGGCCTGTCCTCCGCAGCCAGCGCCGCCAACGCCGCGATCGATCACGTCCGCGACTGGATATTCGGCACCCGCGACGGCGACTGGGTCAGCATGGGCGTGCCCGCGGATGGCAGCTACGGCATCGCCGAGGGTGTCCTCTATGGCTACCCGTGCGTCTGCCGCAACGGACGCCACGAGATCGTCAAGGGCATCGAAATCAGCGAATTCAGCCGCTCGGCCATGCAGGCGACGCTGAAGGAGCTGCACGAAGAGCGCGATTCCATCCGCCACCTCCTCGGCTGAGCCAGCATGAGCGAGGCGCAACCTTTCAAGCCCAAGAAGTCCGTGGCGCTGTCCGGGGTTGCCGCCGGCAGCACGGCGCTGTGCACGGTCGGCCGCAGCGGCAACGATCTGCATTACCGCGGCTACGACATCCTCGATATCGCCGAGCAATGCGAGTTCGAGGAGCTCGCGCACCTGCTCGTCCACGAGAAACTGCCCAGCCGCGCCGAGCTCGCGGCCTACAAGGTGAAGCTCAAGTCGCTGCGCGCTCTTCCGGCTCCGGTGCGAACCGTGCTCGAGCAGATTCCCGCATCCGCCCATCCGATGGACGTGTTGCGCACCGGCTGCTCGGCGCTCGGGGCGGTTCAACCCGAGAAGGATGACCACAACCTTGCCGGCGCGCGCGACATTGCCGACCGCCTGATGGCGTGTTTCGGCTCGATGCTGCTCTACTGGCACCACTACGGCCGCGATCGCCGCCGGATCGAGGTCGAAACCGACGACGAGTCCATCGGCGGGCACTTCCTGCACCTGCTCCACGGCAAGCCGGCGAAGCCGCTGTGGGTGAGGGCCATGCATACGTCACTCAACCTCTACGCCGAGCACGAGTTCAACGCGTCGACCTTCGCCGCGCGGGTCGTCGCCGGGACCGGCTCCGACCTGTACTCGGCGGTCACCGGTGCGATCGGCGCGCTGAAAGGCCCCAAGCACGGCGGCGCCAACGAAGTCGGATTCGAAGTGATGAGCCGCTACGAATCCCCCGACGCGGCGGAACGCGACATCACGGCGCGCGTGCGCAACAAGGAGGTCGTGATCGGCTTTGGCCATCCGGTCTACACCGTCGCCGACCCGCGCAACAAGGTGATCAAGGAAGTGGCGCGGCGGCTGTCGCAGCACGCGGGGGAAATGGAACTGTTCGAGATCGCCGAGCGCATCGAGCAGGTGATGATGCGCGAGAAGAGGATGTTCGCAAATCTCGACTGGTTCTCCGCCGTTTCCTACCACCGCATGGGCGTGCCAACCGCGATGTTCACGCCGGTTTTCGTCATCGCGCGCACCAGCGGCTGGTCGGCCCACGTCATCGAGCAGCGCATCGACAACAAGATCATCCGGCCGGCGGCGGTCTACACCGGCCCGGAGCCGCGGCCGTTCGTCCCGATCGAAAGCCGCAATTAGCGGGCAGGTTCCGCCGCCGCAAGGAGAACAGCATGGCGTTCCGAAGATTGTCGTTTGCCGAGCACCGGATTTTCTGGTCGCGAGCCGCCGCGATTCTCGCGATCGTTTACGTCATTCTGATTCCCCCGCCCCTCCAGCTCGGGCGCATGTTGCTGGAAACGGGCGAGATTATCGGATTCTTTCTGCTCGCCACGGCGGCGCTGGGGCGGCTGTGGTGCCTCGCCTTCATCGCCGGGGCAAAGAACGAGATCCTGATCACCGAAGGCCCGTATTCCGTCGTGCGCAATCCGCTGTACGGGCTCAACTTCCTGGGCGCGCTCGGGCTGGGTCTCGCGGTTGAGAACCCGCCTCTCGCCCTGCTGCTCGCCTGCAGTTTCGCCCTGTTCTATCCGAGCGTGGTGCGGAGCGAGGAAGCGCGGCTCGCACGGGCGTTCGGCGCCGCATACGCCGCGTACTGCGTGGCGACGCCACGCTGGATTCCCCGTTGGTCCGCGTACCACGAGCCGGAAAGCTGGGTGATGAGCCCGCGCCGCTTCAGGAGGGGGCTGCTCGGCGCCATGTGGTTTCTCTGGGTGTTCATGATCTGGGAGCTGGTCGAGGAGTTCGAGCTGATTGAATGGCTGCAACGGTGGCTGTAGCCGGAATGTAAACGATCTTCGATGGTATGCTTGCGCGTTCATGCGCTTTCGCCGAGACATTTTCCAGTTCGTCATTGTCGCAGGGATCACAGTATCCCCCCTGGCCGATGCTGCGACGTCCGAGCCTAATGGCCCCAGCGAAATCGTGATGATCCAGGCGGCGCCGGGCGTCATCCACTTCGATTCGGATCCCGAGCACGCCGATCACTCCTGGATGGTGGGGCTCGAATGGCAGCGCCCTTCGCGCTGGATTGCGGGTTACACCTATTTCAACAATTCATTCGACCAAAGGAGCCATTACATTTACGGCGGCAAGTCGTGGTCGCTGCGCGAGAGCGGCCAGGGATGGTATGTCAAGCTGACCGGCGGAGTGATTCTGGGATACAAGGAGCCGTACGAGGACAAGATTCCCTTCAACCACAATGGCGTCGCGCCGGGGATCGTTCCGGCTCTGGGGTACAAGATAGATCGAGCCAATGTGCAGCTTCTTCTGCTGGGCAGCGCGGGCCTGATGGTAACGATTGGCTACGATTTGATCCGCTGGAAGTGATTGACGCGGATGCAGGCGCAGTCGCAATGAGCACGCGCATTTCCAACGTCCGTCCGAAGCCCGACAAAGTCCTGACCGACATCGCGGACTACGTCTGCGATTACCGTATCCGGAGCCGGGAGGCCTACGACACCGCGCGCCTCTGCCTGATGGACACGCTCGGTTGCGGTCTCGAGGCTCTCGAATACCCCGCCTGCACGAAGCTGCTCGGCCCCGTCGTGCCGGGCGCCGTGGTCGCGAACGGCGCCCGCGTCCCGGGCACCCCGTACCAGCTCGATCCGGTCGCCGCGGCCTTCAACATCGGGGCGATGAACCGATGGCTCGATTTCAACGACACTTGGCTCGCCGCCGAGTGGGGCCATCCCTCCGACAACCTCGGCGGCATCCTCGCCACCGCCGACTGGCTCTCGCGCACCCGCCTCGCGCAGGGCAAGAAGCCGCTCCTCGTGCATGACGTACTCACGGGAATGGTCAAGGCGCACGAGATCCAGGGGGTCCTCGCGCTCGCGAACAGCTTCAACCGCGTGGGGCTCGACCACGTGGTGCTGGTAAAGGTCGCGACCACCGCCGTGGTGACGCACCTGCTGGAGGGCAGCCGCGACGAGATCGTCAACGCGCTGTCCAACGCGTGGGTGGACGGGCAGAGCCTGCGCACCTACCGCCACGCGCCCAACACCGGCTCGCGCAAGTCGTGGGCGGCGGGCGATGCGACCAGCCGCGCGGTGCGCCTGGCGCTGATGGCGGTGAAAGGCGAGATGGGCTACCCCTCGGCTCTCACCGCGAAGACGTGGGGCTTCTACGACGTGCTGTTCAGGGGAAAGCCGTTCAAGCTCGCGCGTCCGTACGGCTCGTACGTGATGGAGAACGTCCTGTTCAAGATCTCGTATCCGGCCGAATTCCACGCCCAGACCGCCGTCGAAGCCGCGATCCGCCTGCACCCGCAGGTCAAGGACCGCCTGGACGATATCCAGCGGGTCGCGATCACGACGCACGAATCCGCCATCCGCATCATCGACAAGAAGGGCCCGCTCGGCAATCCCGCCGACCGCGACCACTGCATCCAGTACATGGCGGCGGTCGGCCTCATCAAGGGCAGCCTGACCGCCGCCGACTACGAGGACGAGGCCGCGGCGGATCCCCGCATCGACCGGCTGCGCTCGAAGATGACCTGCATTGAGAACAAGCAGTGGACCCGCGACTATCTCGATCCCGCGAAGCGCTCCATCGCCAACGCGCTTCAGGTATTTTTCCGGGACGGAAGCAAAACCGAGAAAGTGGCGGTCGAATATCCGCTCGGCCACCGCCAACGGCGCCGGGACGGCATCCCGCAGCTGGAGGCGAAGTTCCGCGTCAACCTCGCCCGCCGCTTCCCGCCGAAGCAGCAGGACGCGATTGTCGCCCTCTGCCTCGATTCCAGACGCCTCGCCGCGACACCGGTCAACGAGTTCGTCGATCTCTTCGCCGCGTAGCGCGCAGCGCCGCCATCACGCCGCGCGCGATGCGCCCCCAATGGCGGCATTGACGGCGGGCATCACCTTCTCCGCCATCAGCTCCATCGAGCGGCGCGCCAGCTTCGGCTCGGCCCAGTCGTGCCCGCAGTAGAGCAGCGTGCCGAATTCCCCGACCTGCTCGCGAAAGGCGAGCAACTGGTCCACCACGGCTGCCACGCTGCCGCTCACCACCAGGCGGTCGAGGATGTACTCCGCGGTCACCGCCGCATCGGGGAGCGCGGGATCGTGCTTGAAGATCTCCACGCCGCCGGCGCTCCTGCGCTTGGTGAGCAGGTTCCAGAAGTAGAAGCCGTAGGGCCCGTCGCGGCTCTTCGCGTAGCGCCGCGCGGTCGCATCGTCGTCGGCGACGAAGATGCTCTTGCAGACGCGCCAGTCCCGCGGATCGGCGCGGTGCCCGCCGCGCTGCGCCCCCTGCACGACCATCGGCCAATGGGTGGCTACCCAGCAGGGTTGGAGAAAATTGGCCGACACCGGCTTCCATCCGCGCTCCGCCGCCGCGGCGAGGCCTTTCGAGTGCGGAACGACCACGGTCACCACGATCGGCGGATGCGGCTTCTGGTAGGGCTTCAGCATCACGCCCTGCCCCACCTCGCGGATCAGCGTCCGGCCCGTGGAGATGTTCCAGTAGCGGCCCTTGAGGTCGTACGGCGCGTCGTTCGCCCACAGCGCGAGGATCTGGTTGATCGACTCCACGAACATCGCGTTGCGGTCGGCGTCGAGATTGCCGCATGCCTCCATGTCGGAGCGCAGCCCGCCGGGGCCGATGCCGAAGATGAACCGGCCCTCCAGCATGTGGTCCACCATGGCGACGTGCGCCGCCACCTGCGCCGGATGGTTGTTGGGCAGGTTGACCGTGCCGCTGCCGAGCTTGATGTGCTTCGTGTCGTGCGCGAGGCTCGCGATGAAGGTGAGGCACGACGGAATGGTCTCGCATACATCGGTGATGTGCTCGCCGATGAACGCTTCGCAGTAGCCGAGCCGGTCGGCCAGCAGCACCGCCTCGCGGTCCTCCTTCAGCGTCTGCGTGTAGTCGCGCCCGGGAGGATGCATGGGCATGGTGAAGAATCCGAGCTTCATCGGTAGAATCTAGCATAAAGCCCATTTCGGCCAGCCCCGTGTCCGTCGTCGCCCGCTTCGAAGTCCACTACTCGCGGTTCCTCGATCCGCAGGGAAAAGCCGTCGCGCCGCTGCCCGAGTTTGCGCGCGCTCCCGGGAACCTCGTTTCACTCTACCGCTGGATGGCGCTGATGCGCGCCTACGACGCGAAGGCGATTGCCCTGCAGCGCACCGGCCAGATCGGGACCTTCGCCTCGCTCCTCGGGCACGAAGCCGTCAACGCCGGCGTCGCCTCGGCGATGG
Organism: Burkholderiales bacterium; assembly: GCA_036397875.1. Classification (GTDB taxonomy): domain Bacteria; phylum Pseudomonadota; class Gammaproteobacteria; order Burkholderiales; family SG8-41; genus SG8-41. Next base: position 1,199 of record DASWIC010000111.1, on the reverse strand, counting down.
AGCGGGACGATGTCTTCCTGATGACGTACCGCGAGAACGGCGTGCAACTGATGCGCGGGGTCACGCTGAAAGAGCTGTTTCTCTACTGGGGCGGCGATGAGCGCGGCTCCGATTTCTCAGGTCCGCGCCGGGATTTCCCGATATGCATCACGATCGCGGCACACGCTCCGCACGCCGTGGGCGTCGCGTACGCCATGAAACTGCGGCGCGAGCGGCGCGCCGCCGTGTGCGCGCTCGGCGACGGCGCCACCTCCAAGGGGGATTTTTACGAGGCGCTCAACGCCGCCGGCGCCTGGAAGCTCCCGGTCGTCTTCATCGTCACGAACAACCAGTGGGCAATCTCGGTGCCGCGCGCGAAGCAGAGCGCCGCCCAGACGCTCGCCCAGAAGGCGGTCGCGGCCGGCATCGAGGGCCGCCAAGTCGACGGAAACGACGTGGTCGCGGTGCGCCACGCCATGGACGAGGCGCTCGCGCACGCGCGCTCAGGCGCGGGCCCGGCGTTGATCGAGGCGCTCACCTACCGGCTCTCCGATCACACCACGGCGGACGACGCGTCGCGCTACCGCAGTTCCGACGAGGTCGCGGAAGCCTGGAAGCTCGATCCCATCCTGCGCCTGCGCGCCCATCTCACGGCCGGCGGCGCCTGGGACAAGGCCCGGGAGGACGCGCTGCTCAAGGAATGCAACGAGCAGGTCCAGGCCGCGGCCCAGGCCTATCTCGACACGCCGCCCCCGACGGCAGCGCAGATGTTCGACCACCTCTACGCGCAGCTGCCCGCGCCGCTCGCCCGCCAGCGGACAGCTGCGCTCGGTGATGAATGACGGGTCATGGCGCAGATCACGCTCGTTGAAGCCATCAACCTCGCGCTGAAGCACGAGATGGCGCGCGATCCGGCCGTTGTCGTGCTGGGAGAGGACGTGGGCGTGGACGGCGGCGTGTTCCGCGCGACGCTGGGGCTCATCGAGCGCTTCGGGCCGGAACGCGTCGTGGATACCCCGCTCGCGGAGGCGCTCATCGCCGGGATGGCGATCGGCATGGCGGTGGAGGGGCTGAAGCCGGTCGCCGAGGTCCAGTTCGCCGGGTTCGCCTACGCCACCGTCGACCAGATCGTGAACCACGCCGGGCGCATGCGCCATCGCTCACAGGGACGGCTCTCCTGCCCCCTGGTGCTGAGGATGCCGTGCGGGGCGGGCATCCAC
>DASWIC010000110.1:0-39672 GCA_036397875.1 Burkholderiales bacterium | reverse complement strand
TTCAGGTCCGGGGAAAGCGCAAGCGCCGCATGACGCGGCATGGTTCCTCCCACGTGCCATGACGGCTATTCTTGGAAATACCATACCACCGGAGACCGAAGCTGCACAGACCGCCGTTCCGCCCGAATTCCGCTCCCGACTTGCCCGGTCCGACGGCGGCTCGGCGGCTAATTTCAGCGCAACACGCTACAATTCCGCGCGTGCCAGACAGCCGCCGGCCATTGAGCGAGGACGAAGTCGCAGCCGATCCCGTCGCGCAGTTCGCGCAGTGGTACGAGCGCGCGCAGGCGCTCGTGACGCCGCTGCCGGAGGCGGTCGCGCTCGCCACCGCGACCCGCACCGGCCATCCTTCGCTGCGCATGGTGCTGCTGAAGAGCTTCGACGCGCACGGATTCGTGTTCTACACCCATTACCGCAGCCGCAAGGGCCGCGAGCTCGCGCGCAACCCGCGCGCGAGCCTGCTGTTCTACTGGGGCGAGGCCGGGCGCCAGGTGCGCGTCGACGGGCGCGTGCAAAAGCTGGCGGCGCGCGATTCCGACGACTATTTCGCCACGCGCCCCCGGGGCAGCCAGCTCTCGGCGTGGGCCTCGCCGCAGAGCGCGGTGGTGGCGGGCCGCGGCTCCCTCGAGCGCCGATTCGCCGCCTTCGCGCGCAGGTATCCCGGCGCCGTGCCGCGCCCGCTGCAGTGGGGCGGCTACCGCATGGTGCCGGACGCGTTCGAGTTCTGGCAGGGACGCGAGGACCGGCTGCACGACCGCCTGCTCTACCGCCGCGCGCGCGGCGGGCGCTGGGTGATCGAGCGATTGGCACCATAACCGCGATGACCCGTGCCCGGTAAACACCGCAGCCTCCGGCGTGTTGGCTTGCGGCCTGACATTCGCCGCTTTCGATCGACATGCGCGCACTGCTGAGGGCGCTGGCACTGCCCCTGGTCCCGGTTGCGATCCTCGCGGCGGGCTTCGCGCTCGTTTTCTACGGCGCGGCGCTCCCACGCTCGCTCGCCGGGTTCACGATTTACAGCCCCCACATCCTGTTCGCCCTGGGCATGGCGCTCGCGATCGGCTACGGCCGCGGCCGCGCGGGGTTTGCCCTCCTCGTCCTCGCCACCGCCTACGCGGCGCGGCAATGGTGGTTGCAGGAGGGAGTCGACGGGTTTCACGCGCGCGCGGTCTACGCCGCGCTCACGATCTTCGTGCCGCTCGATCTGGCGCTGCTCTCGGTGCTGCCCGAGCGCGGCGTGCTCAACCGGCATGGCGCACTGCGGTTCGGCGTGCTCCTCGCGCAGATTGCGTTCACGGCCTGGGTGTTCGTTGCGGGCCGCGCGGACCTCGTCGACCTGGCGTACCAGAAGCTCCTCGACCCGATCCCGATCAGCGCCGGGCGCCTGCCGCAGTCCGCGATTCTCGCCGTCGCGCTGAGTTTCGCCGTCGCGGCCGTCGCCGCGGTTGTCAGGCGCTCCCACCTGAATGCGAGCTTCGCGGGCGCGATCGCCGCGTTCGCCGTCGCCGCGCATGTCCCCAACGCCTACATCACGTTTGCGAGCTTCATCGCCGCCGCGGAGCTGATGGTCGCGGTCGCGGTGCTGCAGGACGCTTTTCGCATGGCGTTCCGCGACGAGTTGACGGGCATTCCCAGCCGGCGCGCGCTGAACGAGCAGCTGGCGGCGCTCGGCCGCCGCTATACGATCGCGATGCTCGACGTGGACCACTTCAAGAAATTCAACGATACCTACGGGCACGACCTCGGCGACCAGGTGCTGAAGATGGTGGCGGCGCACGTCGCGCGCGTGGGCGGGGGCGGCAGGGCTTTCCGCTACGGCGGCGAGGAATTCACGGTGCTGTTCCCGGGGACGGACGCGGACGACGCCATCCCGCACCTCGAAGCGGTGCGCGAGGACATCGAGTCCTACCGCATGGCGCTGCGCGGGAGCGACCGCCCGGCGCGGAACCGCGGGGCAAAGCGCCAGCGCGGCGGCTGGCGGGGACGCCGCGGCGTCTCGGTGACGGTAAGCGTCGGCGTGGCGGAGCGCAACGGGCGCCTCGATTCGCCCCAGGCGGTGATCGAGGCCGCCGACCGCGCGCTCTACCGCGCCAAGGAGAGAGGCCGCAACCGGCTGAGCCGTTAGGCGACCCAGAAAACGTCATCCCCGCGGAGGCGGGGATCCAGCGACCCATTCGGGGATTCTGGATTCCCGCCTTCGCGGGAATGACAAGACGATGGTTGATTCGAGATTCCCTTCAGCTCGCCACACGCGTCCATCGCGAATTCGCGAGACGCACGCAACCCATTGGTGATCTCCAGGGACGACCCCCTTTGAGCATCCAGCTCCTCGTCGCGCTGACAGTCCTGGTGCACCTGTCGTTCGCCGCGTGCCGCTTCATCATCTCGCTCACGGCGATCCATCACGGCGCGACGCCGTTCACGGTCGGCGTGGTGATGTCGCTGCTCACCGTGATCGCGATGCTGCTCGCGCTGCGGTGGGGGCGCTGGGTGGACCGCGTCGGCGTGCGCGGGCCGATGCTTGCCGGCGCGGCCGCGATCTTCGCGGCGATGGCGCTCGCCTGGGCCGTGCCGCGCCTGGAGACCCTGTTCGTCGCGAGCCCGCTCGCGGGATCGGGTTTCTTCCTCTTCCACATCGCCGCCGGCCAGGCCGCGGCGGTGATCGGGCGCCCGCAGGATCGGGTCAGGAATTTCGGACTGCTCGCGCTCGCCTACTCGACCTCCGGCTTTCTCGGGCCGGTCCTCGCCGGCTTTGCCATCGACGGCATCGGGCACCGCGGCGCCATGCTTGCGCTGTCGTTCGCGGCGCTGGCGACCGTTGCCGCGCTCGCGGCGCGCAACGCCGAAATCCCGCGGCATGCGGCGGCGGCGCACCCGCAGGGGGAGCGGCGCATCGCCGACCTCCTGCGCATCCCGGGCTTCAGGCTGGTGTTCGTGGTGAGCGGCGCGCTCTCGATGACGTGGGACCTCTTCGCCTTCGTCATCCCGATCCACGGCTCGCAGATCGGGCTCTCCGCCTCCACCATCGGCATCATCCTCGGCGCCTTCGGCGCGGCGGTATTCGTCGTGAGGCTCGCGCTGCCGCTCGTGGCGCACCGCCTGGACGAGTGGCGCGTGCTGATCGCGGCGATGCTGCTGTCGGGCTCGACGCTGCTCGTGTTCCCGCTGGTTGACGGCGTGCCGCTGCTGATGGCGCTCGCTTTCCTGCTCGGCGTGGGGCTGGGCGGCACCCAGCCGCTGATCATGGCGCTGCTCTACGAGAAGGCGCCGGCGGGGCGCGGCGCCGAGGTGCTGAGCGTGCGCACCTGGCTGATCAATTTCAGCCAGACCAGCGCGCCGCTCGCCTCCGGCGCGCTCGGCGCCGCGCTCGGCATGCTGCCGGTATTCTGGGCGATGGGCGTGACGCTGCTCGTCGCCGGTTTCCTCGCCGCCCGCAGGAAATGAGCGCGGCTCCGCCTGCTCCCGGGGACCGCGCGTTCAGTCAGACCCGGGGCCGCGGCGTGGCGGCGGTGAAACAAAAAGGGCCGCCTCGCCGCGGCCCCTTCTTGCGACGTGAAGCGAGTTCTAGCTCAGGTGCTTGCTGACCAGCTTGGTCATGTCGAACATCGACACCTGCGACCTGCCGCCGAACACCGCTCGCAGCTTGTCGTCGGCGTTGATCATGCGCCGGTTCATCTTGTCCTGCAGGCCGTTGCGCTTGATGTAGGCCCACAGCTTCTTAGTGACCTCGGTGCGCGGCATGGAGCCGCTGCCGATCACGGCCGCAAGCGTGGAACTCGTGCTCATCGGTTTCATGAACGCCAGATTCGGCTTGCGCCCGCTCTTCTTCGCCTTACCCTTGGACTTCTTGCCGCTCTTCTTGCTCTTGGCCATAGTGTGGATCTCCCGTTGGGTGCGCTGAATCAGCGCGAGTGAGTGATTGTGGAAGCCGCCTGGAATCGAATTCGGCGACTAGAGGATGCCAATGTCCGCGCCACCTTGCAAGCATTTTTTTGGGAGTGTCGCCGCGCGCGGACACTCGCCTCGCCCATTTCGCGCCGCGCCGTTCGATGCGCCGGCGCCGGACCCGATCACGGCGGCGAGCGACTTTCGGCGCCGCGCGCCCGTCCCGCCCGCGGCATGAAGTCAAGGACTTATCCGCGAATGCTCAAGCCGGCGGCGGGCGCTACTCCACTTTTGGACTGGTCCCCGGACCGGGGGAGCGCGGCGGCAGTTCGCCGCTTACAGCGACGCCTTGCGCTCGACGTTCTCGAAGTTGGTGTGGCGGACGTCGGTGCCCTTGACGATGTAGATCACCTGCTCCGCCAGGTTCTTGGAATGATCGCCCATGCGCTCGATCGCGCGCGCCACCCAGACGATCTCGAGGGCGGTGGAGATGGTGCGCGGGTCCTCCATCATGAAGGTGATGAGCTGGCGCATGATCCCGCGGAACGCCTCGTCGATCGCGGCGTCGTCGCGGATCACCTCCGCCGCCGCCACCGCATCGAGACGCGCGAAAGCATCGAGCGCCTTGCGCAGCATCCCGACCACGATGCCGCCGGCGCGCCGGATGTCGGCGAGCCGCGGCACCTGCAGCCGCCCACTCTCGTGGATCTGCCTGCTCACGACCGCGATCTTCTTGGCCTCGTCGCCGACGCGCTCGAGGTCCGTCACCGCCTTGCTCACCCCCATGATCATGCGCAGGTCGCTCGCCGCGGGCTGGCGGCGCGCGATGATGTGGCTGCACTCGGTGTCGATGCCCACCTCGTAGCCGTTGACCTGGCGGTCGTTCTCGATCACCTGGTCGAGGGCCTTGCGGTTGCCCGAGTAGAAGCCCTCGATCGCGGTGAGTATCTGCGACTCGATCAGGCCTCCCATCTGCAGCATGCGCGAGCGCAGGGTCTCGAGATCGACGTCAAACTGCTTCGTCATGTGCTCGGTGGTGGGCATGGGCTGCTCCGCGCGGATCGCTAGCCGAAGCGACCGGTGATGTAATCCTCGGTCTGCTTGTTCTTCGGCTTGATGAAGATGGTATCGGTCGCGTCGAACTCGATCAGTTCCCCGAGATACATGTAGGCAGTATAGTCGGATACGCGCGCCGCCTGTTGCATGTTGTGGGTGACGATCAGGATCGTCACCTTCTCCTTGAGTTCGGCGATCAGCTGCTCGATGCTGGCGGTCGCGATCGGATCGAGCGCGGAGGTCGGCTCGTCGAACAGCAGGATCTCGGGATTGGTCGCGAGCGCCCGCGCGATGCACAGCCGCTGCTGCTGCCCGCCGGAGAGGTTGAAGGCAAGGTCGCTGAGCCGGTTCTTGACCTCCTCCCACAACGCCGCTCCGCGCAGCGCCTCCTCCACCTTCTCGTCGAGCTGCGCGCGCGCGCGCGCTCCGCGCACCCGCAGCCCGTACGCGACGTTCTCGTAGATCGATTTGGGAAATGGGTTCGGCTTCTGGAACACCATGCTGATGCGCATCCGGACCTCGATCGGGTCGACGACGGGGTTCAGGACGTTGGTATTGTCCGGATAGAGCATGATCTGCCCCTCGTAGCGATTGCCCGGGTAGAGGTCGTGCATGCGATTGAAGCAGCGCAGATAGGTGGACTTGCCGCAGCCCGAAGGTCCGATCAGCGCCGTCACTTTCTTCTCGTAGATCGGCATGCTGATGTTCTTGAGCGCCTGGAACGACCCGTAATAGAAACTGAGCCCCCTCGATTCCGATTTCATCGAGGGAGCCGGCCCGGCCGCGGCTGCGACCGGAGCGACCTCCACGGCGGGGACGGCTACCATTTGATCTTCCTTCTCAGCCGGTAACGGATATAGATGGCAAGCGCGTTCATCGACAGGGTCATGACGACCAGCACCAGCCCCGCAGCCGCGGCATTCTGATGGAACGCGGCCTCGGGCCGCGAAGTCCAGTTGAACATCTGGATCGGCATCACCGTGAACGGCGACAGGATCCAGTCGAAGAGCCCCGCCGGCGGATCGCCGGTGAGTGGCGCCGCGGGCAGGAACGCGATGAACGTAAGAGCCCCGATCGTGATGACCGGCGCGGTCTCGCCGATCGCGCGCGCCATGCCGATGATGACGCCGGTCAGGATGCCCGCCAGGGAATAGGGAAGGATATGGTTCGAGGTGACCTGCCACTTGGTCGCGCCCAGCGCGTACGCCCCCTCGCGAATTGCCGCCGGTATCGAGCGAATCGCCTCGCGCGTTGCGACGATGACCACCGGCAGGATCAACAGCGCGAGCGTCAGGCCGGCCGTCAGGATGCTCTGGCCGAGCCCGAGCCCGTACACGAACAACCCCAGCGCGAGCAGCCCGTAGATGATGGATGGCACGCCCGCCAGGTTGGTCACGTTGATCTCGATCAGGTCGGTCATCCAGTTGCGCGGTGCGTATTCCTCAAGGTAGACGCCGGCGCCGACTCCGAGCGGCACCGCCGCGGCGGCCGTGACGATCATCACCAGCGTGGATCCCACCCATGCCGAGAGGATGCCCGCCTGCCCGGGTTTGCGCGACGGAAACGAGGTGAAGAAATCCAGGGACAGGCGCCCGGCGCCGTCAAGCGCCATGTCCACGAAGAGCGCGGCGAAGGTGAGCACGCCGACCATCAGCGACAGCAGCCCCACGATGCCGAAGGCGACGTCCCAGCGCTTGTGCGAGACGATGAGCGCCCGAATCTCGAGGATGTCCGTCTGCTTCATGTCAATAGGCCTGGCGGAACCGCTTGCGCAGCAGGTGCCCGATCACGTTGAAGAACAGCGTCAACAGCGCGAGCGTCAGGCCCGCGGCGAAGATCGTCTGGTAGGCGAGGCTGCCGTGGGGCAGGTCCCCCAGGGCCACCTGCACGATGTAGGCGGTAATCGTCGCCGCCGGCTCCATCGGGTTCCAGGTGAGGTTGGGCTGCATGCCCGCGGCGACCGCCAGGATCATGGTCTCGCCCACCGCCCGCGAGATGCCGAGAATATACGCGGCCGCGATGCCGGAGAACGCCGCGGGCGTCACCACCCGGATCGCGGTCTGGAAGCGCGTCGCGCCCATCGCGTAGGAACCCTCGCGCAAGGCCATCGGCACCGCCCGCATCGCGTCCTCCGACACCGAGCTCACGTACGGGATGATCATGATCCCCATCACCAGCCCCGCGGACAGCAGATTGAAGCCGGGCAGCTCCGGAAACAGGCGCTGGAGCAGCGGCGTCACGAACAGCAGCGCGAAGTACCCGTAGACGATGGTGGGAACGCCGCCCAGCATCTCCAGGAACGGCTTGGCCACCTCCCGCACCGAGAACGGCGCGAATTCCGAGAGGTAGATCGCGATGGTCGTGCCGAGCGGTATCGCCACCAGCAGCGCGACCGTCGAGCTCACCATTGTCCCTGACAGCAGGGGCAGGATCCCGTAGTGGGCATCGTCGAAAAGCGGCGTCCACTGCGTGTCCGTCAGGAACTCCCACAGCGAGACCTGCTGGAAAAAGTGGAACGATTCCTGCAGCAGGATGACCACGATGCCGATCGTGGTCGCCACCGAGATCGAGGCGGCGACGAACAGCGCGAATTCGATGACGCGCTCCTTGACGTGACGCAGCTTGCGCCGCGCCAGCCGGTCGCTCACGAAATGCTCGGACACCGCGTCTATCCTGTCGGCGTGGGAGAGAGACGTCATTCGAATTGTTGTGCGCGCAATTATTGCAGGTTGGGCGGCGCCCAACCACCGGGCCAGAAAACGGGAGGGGCCACCGGCACCCCTCCCGCGCGCTATGTCGCTGATAATTAGAGCTTGGCTTCGAGCTTCATCAGGTCCTCGATGGTGAGGCCGACCTTGTTCTCGCCGCCGAACTTGGTGCCGAGCTTCAGCTTGGAGAAGGTCTCGAGGTTGTGCGCGTAGGCTTTCGCCGGCAGCGGAACGTACTTCACTTCCCGCGCGAGCTTTTCGCCGTGCTTGTTGTAGAACTCGACGAACTCCTTCACCTCCGGCTTTCGCGCCGACTTCGCATTGACATATATGAAGATCGGGCGCGCCAGCGGCTGATAGCTCCCGTCGAGCACGGTTTCCATCGCCGGCGGTACCGCGGGCATGCCGGCCTTCTCGATGATCGGCACGGCCTTCAGCTTGTCCCGGTTCTCCACGTAGTAGGCGAAGCCGAAGAAGCCGAGGGCATTGACGTCGCGCGACACGCCCTGCACCAGCACGTTGTCGTCCTCACTCGCGGTGAAATCGCCCCGGCTCGACTTGGCCTTTCCGGTAACCGCCTCGGTGAAGTAGTCGAAGGTGCCGGAGTCGGCGCCCGCGCCGAACAGCTTGAGCGGCGCATTCGGCCACGCGGGATTCACCTGGTTCCAGCGCGTGATCTTGCCTTGCGCGGCCGGCTCCCAGATTTTCTTGAGCTCCGCCACGGACATGTTCTTGATCCAGGTGTTCTTGGGGTTGATCACGACCGTGAGAGCGTCATAGGCAATGGGCAGCTCGATGTAATTGATGCCGTTTTTCTTGCACTCGTCCATTTCCTTCTTGAGGATCGGGCGCGAGGCATCGGAGATATCGATCTCGCCCCGGCAGAATTTCTTGAATCCGCCGCCGGTGCCGGAGATGCCCACCGTCACCTTCACCGCGCCGCGCTTTGCCTTCTGGAACTCTTCGGCCACGGCCTCGGTCACCGGATAGACCGTGCTCGAGCCATCGATCTTGACGGTCTGCGCCTGGGCCGCGGCCGCGACCCCGAACGCCGCCGTGGCGAACACCACACCTAGCAGCTTGCATCTACCATTGGTTTCCATTCCGCTCTCCTGTCCACTGTACGGTTGTCTGGGTGATCGGGAGAATGGTAATGAGGCCGTGTTACAGCTTCATGACAATGGTGACAGCGGCTTTCGGCCGCGCTCAGGTCGGGCGCCGCCAGGGTTGACCAGATGTCATATCGTCACGTCCTGCGCGGCAATGCGTCGGGTGACTGCTGCCCGCATCGAACGGCGAGGCATATGCGGCGCTTCGTGCGTTCGTTCACTTGGCGATTGGTCGCCACTTACCTATACTTACGGCGTCGATGGGTCCTTGAGCAAGGGAGATTGATCACGCCATCCGCCACGCCCGCCTGGTCCCATAAAGACCGTTGCGCGACATGCCTGCGCACGGCGCCGTTCTCCCCTCCGGTCCGCAGGCCGCGGCACCGGCGCAATCCCCCTCTCACCCCCTGGCAGCACCGATGACCGTTTACACGACGCTCGCCGCGGTCGATCTCGGTTCCAACAGTTTTCATTGCCAGGTAGCGCGCGTCGTCGGGGACCAGATCTACACGCTCGACGCGCTGCGCGAGCCGGTGCGGCTGGGGGAAGGGCTCACGGAAGACAAGCGTCTCGACGAAGCCGTGCAGGAACGCGCGCTCGCCTGCCTCAAGCGCTTCGGCGAGCGGCTGCGCGGCTTCGAGCGCCGCGCCGTGCGCGCACTCGGCACCAATACGCTGAGGGTCGCGAAGGACGCCGCGGCGTTTCTCAGGAAGGCCGAGGCCGCGCTCGGTTTCCCGATCGAAGTGGTGGCGGGACGCGAGGAAGCGCGCTTGATCTACCTCGGCGTCTCGCACAGCCTGCCCGCCTCGCGCGAGAAACGGCTGGTGGTGGATATCGGCGGCGGCTCGACCGAGCTCATCATCGGGGCGGGTCACAGGCCGCAGAAGCTCGAGAGCCTGTTCATGGGCTGCGTTTCCTACAGCCTGCGGTTCTTTCCCGACGGCAGGATCTCCAAGAGCGCCATGAAGGAAGCCGAGCTCGCCGCGCGCAACGAGCTGCAGCCGGTCATCGCGGGATTTGCCCGCGGCAACTGGCAGCACGCGGTGGGCTCCTCCGGCACGGTGCGCTCGCTCGCCGCCGTCATGCAGCTGAACGGCTTCGATGACGGGGATATCACCCCGGGGGGGCTCGACCGGCTGCGCTCGCGCATGATCAAGGCGGGCCGGATGGAGAAAGTGGAGCTCGCGGGATTGAAGCCGGACCGGGCCGTCGTGCTGCCGGGCGGGCTCGCGATCCTGAATGCCGTGCTCTCCGAGCTCGACATCAAGTCCATGGTGCCGGCGGAAGGCGCGATGCGTCAGGGCGTGCTCTACGACCTGCTTGGCCGCTTCCACCACCGGGACATGCGCGATGTCACCGTCGCCCAGTTCATGCAGCGCTACCACGTGCACGCGCTGCAGGCGCAGCGCGTCGGGGCGCTCGCCTTCACGCTGCTGCGCCGGCTTGCCGCCGACTCGAACGAGCCCGACGAGGCTGCCGCACGCTTTATTGCGTGGGCGGCCAAGCTGCACGAGATCGGCATCTCGGTTGCCTACAGCGGCTACCACAAGCATTCCGCCTACATCATCAACAACGCCGACATGCCGGGCTTCTCGCGCGACGAGCAGGCGCAGCTCGCGCTGCTCGTGCAGTCGCATCGCCGCTCGCTCAACAAGGTCGCCGACGAGATCGAGGCGCGCAACGTGGGCTGGAACATGGTTTTCGCCCTGAGGATCGCGGCGCTGCTCTGCCGCCGCCGGGCGGAATTGCAGCTTCCCCCGCTGCAGGCGCGGCGCCAGGGCAGGAAATTCCGCCTCACGCTGCCTCCCGGATGGCTCGCCCGCAATCCCCTCACCGCGACCGCGCTGCACGACGAAGTCCGCCAATGGGAGAGAATCGGCTTCGAGCTGAGAATTCCCGAGCTCGAGGAGATCGAGTCCGGCGCGGATCTCGCATTCGCGAGCTAGGCGAACCGCGGACTCACCAGAACCTGTCCGCGCCGCGGAACGCCTTCCACGCGTCTTTCAACTCGCCTCTCAGCGCCGCCATGCGCTCGCGGCTCCAGCCGAGCAGCATTCCCCGGGCTTCGATCAGGTTTCCGCCCCGCGCGCCGCGGCAGCCCTGCGCCGCCAGATCGGCCGCCGTCGCCGCATCGTTCAGCGCGCCCAGGATGTCCTGCAGGCGCGACAGGTAGCGCAGCATTTCCCGGACCTGCTCTCCCGCGTAGAGCCCGGAAAAGAAATCGGCGGCGTAACGAAACTTCTTGATCGCGATGCGCAACCGGTGAAGCCCGGCGGCTGGCAGTTCATCGAGCCTGCTGCCCCGCCGGCGCACCCGGCGGTAACGCGCCTCCAGCACCGCGCGGGCAAGATCGCCAACCGGGCCCTGCAGGACCGCGCGGGCAGCGTTGCCCGGCCGGGCGCGCCAGGCCTCGGTCGCAAGCCAGGCGGAAAGCCTGAGCGTGAGCCGCCGGTAGCGCGCCGAGCGCGCCGCGCGCCGCGCCTCCGTCCCGGCGCCGCGCCGCAGCATTCTGCAACGCGCGCCCAGGGCCCTCAGACCGCGGTGCGTGTTGAATTCGGCCTCAATGGGCGGCAGCGTCTCGCCGATGAAAACATCCCAGTCGCGGGCCGGGCCGAGGCGGGAGGCAAGCCATTTGAGCTCGCGCGCCGCGGGCGCAGTCACGCGCTCCGGCAACGGCGGCGAGAACACCTCGAGCGCCGAGCGCATTCGCCTGAGCGCAACGCGTGACTGGTGCAGATACTCGGGGTCGGCGCCGCTACGCAGCCCGCGTTCGTTTGCCAGCAGGTGCGCGAGATTGGCCGCCATCACCGCCCTGAACGCGTCGTTCACCGACATGGAGCGCGCAAGCGCGGCGGGGCGGGACTTGACCGGGCCGCGACGCCGGAGACCGCGCGCGCTCAGCCCGGCGACCCGGGCAAGCGCGGCGACATTCCACGGCCGGGACTGCAATTCGGCGCGACGGCGAGGCGGCACCGTCAGGCGGCGGCGTTCTGGGCAAGCCGCTGGAGCAGTGTTTCCTGCGCCACCACCCGCTCCCCTTGCCTCTGGGACTCGACGCGATACTCGCCGTCCTGGCCCATCTTCCAGGCCTGGCCGCTGTCCTCGAGATAGGGCTTCAGGCCCTCGTTGATGACGCGCTTCTTCAGCTGCGGATCGAGGACGGGAAAGCACACCTCGACCCGGCGGAAGAAGTTGCGCTCCATCCAGTCGGCGCTGGACAGGTAGACGTCCTCGGCGCCGTCATTGCGGAAATAGAACACGCGGGAATGCTCGAGAAAGCGCCCGACGACGGATCGGACGCAGATGTTCTCCGAGACGCCCGGAATGCCGGCCTTCAGCGCGCACATCCCGCGCACGATGAGGTCGATCTGGACCCCTGCCCGCGAGGCATCGTAGAGCGCGTCGATGGTCTCGGGATCGAGCAGCGCGTTCATCTTGGCGATGATGCGGCCCTTTTTCCCGTCCTTCGCGTGCTGCGTCTCGTTGCGGATCGCGCGCAATACCTGCTTGTGCAGGCTGAACGGCGCCAGCCACAGGTGCTTCAGCTTGGTCGCGCGCCCGAGCCCGGTCAGCTGGATGAAGACATCGTTGACGTCGGCGCAGATCTCCTCGTTGGCGGTGAGCAGCCCGAAATCGGTGTACAGGCTGACGGTGCGCGTGTGATAGTTGCCGGTGGACAGATGCACGTAGCGCCGCAACCCGTCCCCCTCGCGCCGCACCACCATCAGCATCTTGGCATGGGTCTTGTGGCCCACCACCCCGTGGACCACGTGCGCGCCGGCCTCCTCGAGCCGCTGCGCCCAGTTGATGTTGGCCTCCTCGTCGAAGCGCGCGAGCAGCTCGAGCACCACGGTGACTTCCTTCCCGCTCTTCGCCGCGTTGATCAGGATTTCCATCAGCTCCGATTCGACGCCCGTGCGATAGACCGTCATCTTGATCGCGACCACGGCCGAGTCGCTCGCCGCCCGCTCGAGGAAGGCGACCACCGGCTCGAACGACTGATAAGGATGGTGGAACAGCAGGTCGCGTTCGCGGATCGTCTCGAAGATGTGGTTCCGGCGCTTGAGCCGCTCGGGCAGGCCCGGCCGGAAAACCGGGAACTTGAGGTCGGGACGGTCCACCCACCCCGGCACGCTCACCAGGCGCGCGAGGTTGACCGGGCCGTCCACGCGGTAGAGGTCGTCCTCGCCGAGGCCGAACTGCGCCAGCAGGAACTCGGTGATCCGCGCCGAGCTGTTCTGGGCGACTTCCAGCCTGACCTCGTCGCCGAACTGGCGTGAGGGCAGCTCGCCGCGCAGGGCGGCGCGCAGGTCCTTCACCTCCTCCTCGTCGACGAAAAGGTCGCTGTTGCGGGTCACCCGGAACTGGTAGCACTCCACCACCTTCATGCCCGCGAACAGCTCCGCCACGTGCGAGTGCAGGATCGACGACAGGAACACGAAATCGTAATCCGCCTCCGAGATCTCGCGCGGCAGCCTGATCACGCGCGGCAGCACGCGCGGAGCCTGCACGATGGCGATTCCGGAGTTGCGGCCGAAGGCGTCCTTGCCCTCGAGCTCGACCGCGAAGTTGAGGCTCTTGTTGAGGACGCGGGGAAAGGGATGCGCGGGGTCGAGCCCGATGGGCGTCAGCACGGGCATCACCTCGCGGAAGAAATAGCTCTTGATCCATTCCGCCTGATCCGGGGTGAAATCCGACCGGCGCAGGAACCGGACGCCCTCGCGTTCGAGCCCCGGCAGCACGTCCTGATTGAGCAGGCGGTACTGCCCCGCAACCAGCTCGTGCGCTTCCTTCGCCACGTGCCGGAACAGGTGATCGGCCGGCAGGCGCTCCGGTCCGATGGCCGGCGCTCCGGCTTCGATTTCGGCCTTCAGCCCCGAGACCCGTATTTCAAAGAACTCGTCGAGGTTGCTGCTGACGATGCAGAGGAATCGCAACCGCTCGAGCACGGGGGTAGCGGGGTCTTCCGCCTGCGCCAGCACGCGCCGGTTGAACGCGAGCTGTCCGAGCTCGCGATTCAGGTACAGCTCCGGAAGATCGCGCGGCTTGTTCATACCTGGATGGCTGCGCGACCGCGCGCGGTGCACGACGCCGCGGTCCCGCTCGACAATGTCCGTTGGGTGGGGTGATGATTCCCCGGAGGATGACACTCGGTTCCGGCAAGCATTTCGCGAATCGTCCGCCGGGCCGCTTCAATCCTTCGTGTCGCACCATTTTAGTGGATGTCGCACCTAGCGGTATAGACCAGTTGCGTTACATATTTGTGACCTCGAGCGTTTCGGCAAGGAACTTCCGGCACCCGTGCTTGCAAGCTCGATTTCCGATAATTAATCAGGCGGTTTTTGCCGGACTCATCACGTGCTTTGTGAAGAGCGATGCCCCAGTGCGGGGCCATTGTCACGACCCGTCGCGGGCCGGCATCCGCGCTCAGCTTGGATGGGTTCCCGCCGCCGGGATGGCGGCGTGATCGGCTCGTGACCCGTGCGTTCAGGCCTTGGCGGCGTCCCGCGGCCGGGTCACCGCGGGGAGCACGCGTCGCGCCGGGAAGCGCGCGGTGAAGCGGCTGCCCTTGCCGGGCTCGCTCTGGATTTCGAACACGGCCTGGTGGCGCGCGAGCGCGTGCTTGACGATGGCGAGCCCGAGCCCGGTGCCGCCGGTTTCGCGCGAACGCCCGCGGTCGACACGATAGAACCGCTCGGTCAGCCGCGCGATGTGCTGCGGCTCGATGCCGATGCCCGTGTCCTCGACGACGAACTCCGCGCCGGCGCTCGAGGCGCGCCAGGTGAGGTGCACGGAGCCCCCTGGCGGGGTGTAGCGCACCGCGTTGCTGGCGAGATTTCCGAACGCACTTGCGATCTCGCTTTCGGCGCCGGTGACGTCATAGCCCTCCGTTGCCTCGAGCGTGATGTGGTGCCTGCCGCCGCTCAGGGCGTCGGCGTCCGCCTTGACCCGCGCGAGCACGCCCTGCATGTCCACGCGCTCCTCGAGGGAGGGCTCGGGGGAAGACTCCAGACCGGAGAGCGCAAGCAGGTCGTCGACGATGCGCTGCATGCGCCGGGTCTGCTCGGCCATGAGGTTCACGTAGTCGCGCGTTCGCTGCGCATCGAGCTCGAGCTCCTGGACGGTCTCCAGGAAGCCTGCGAGCACCGTAAGCGGCGTGCGCAGCTCGTGCGACACGTTGGCCACGAAATCGCGGCGCATGGTCTCGACCCGCTCCAGCCGGGTGATATCGCGCGAGAGCAGGAGCTTCTGCGCCTCGCCATAGGGAATGAGCTGCACCGACAGGGAAAGGCCTCCGCCGTGCTCCGAGTGCAGCGGGATCGCGTGCGCGTAGTCCTCGGCTTCGACGTAGGCGACAAACTCGGGCTGGCGCGCGAGATTGATCACCGGCCGGCCGACGTCGGTGCCGAGGTCGAGCCCGAAATGCCGGGCCGCGCCGTCGTTGCACCACTCGATGCGGTTCTGCGCGTCGAGTATGACCACTCCGTCGGGCAACGCCTCGCCGGCCTGGCGCCAGCGCGTGAGCGCGCGCGAAAGACGCTCCGCTTCCCGGGCGGCGGCGCGCTCGAAGCGGTACAGCAACGCGAACGCGTCATCCCACGCGCCGCGCGCCTCGGGCACGATGCCGGTGCCGGGCTGCTGGAGCCAGCGCACGAGCGCGGCGAGCTTGGTGACGTGATAGGCAAGCAGCGCGAGCGCGCCGAACGCCAGCACGGCCCATCCCGTCGCGGCGCCCAGCGCGAGTCCCGCGAGCAACGCCACGACCGCGATCATGGCGATCAGGGCCGCGGCGCGCAGCAGCGGGTGGGTCAAGCGCGAAAGCCTCCTTGGATGGCGGTGCCGATTATCTCACGGCATCCGGCCCCCGGGTCTAGACGCCCCGCATCCGGTAGCCGCTCGCGCGCACCGTCTCGACGAGCCGGTCGTGGCCGCTCGCCTCCAGCGCCTGGCGCAGCCGGCGGATGTGCACGTCCACCGTGCGCTCCTCCACGAACACGTGGTCCCCCCACACGCGGTCGAGGAGCTGCGCGCGGCTGTGCACGCGCTCCGGATGCGTCATGAAGAAATGCAGCAATCGGAATTCCGTCGGGCCGAGGGTGATTTCGCGACCGTTTCCGACCACGCGCCGCGTCGCCGGGTCGAGCCGCAACCCGGAAATTTCGACGGCGTCATCGGTGCGCTCCGGCGCGCGCCGCCGCAGCACCGCCTTGATGCGCGCGAGCAGCTCCTTCGGCGAAAAGGGCTTGGTGAGGTAATCGTCGGCGCCGCCCTCCAGCCCTTCGACCTTGTCGCGCTCCTCCGCGCGCGCCGTGAGCATGATGATCGGGATGCGGCGGGTGCGCTCGGCGCCGCGCAGCTTGCGCGCATAGGCGAGCCCCGAGGTTCCCGGCAGCATCCAGTCGAGGAGGACGAGATCCGGAAGCGCCTCGCGCACCATCGCATCGGCTGCTTCCGCGCTCGGGGCGCGCCACACCCGGTAGCCGGCGTGCTCGAGATTGACCGCAATGAGCTCCTGGATGGCCGGCTCGTCTTCGACGACGAGAACGATGCTGTTCATGGCAGGAATCGCGTTCGTGACGGCATCCAGTCTATGACAGTCACGTGACGGAATTATTACACGCGGGCGGGCGCGCCCTCCGCCGGGCGGGGATACTCAGGTTTTCTTGAGCTTGTCCAGAAACTGCTTGCGGAACTTGGCGACCTTGGGCGCGACCACCGCTTGGCAGTAGGGCTGGTAGGGGTTGCGCGAAAAGTATTCCTGGTGGTAGCCCTCGGCCGTGTAAAAAGTGGTCGCGGGCGTCAACTCGGTGACGATGGGATCGCGCCACAGCTTCGCGGCGGCGAGCCGCGCGATCACTTCCTCGGCGTCGGCCTTCTGTTGCGGCGTGTGGTAGAAGATCGCCGAGCGGTACTGGGTGCCGAAATCGCTGCCCTGGTAGTTGAGCGTGGTCGGGTCGTGAATGACGAAGAACACCTCCAGCAGCTCCTTGAACGACACTTGCGCGGGGTCGAAGGTGACGCGGACGGCCTCGGCGTGCCCGGTATCCCCGCCGCATACCTGCTCGTAGGTCGGGTTCGCGATCTTCCCGCCCATGTAGCCCGATGCGACGGACGTCACGCCTTTCATCCCGTCGAACACCGCCTCGAGGCACCAGAAGCAGCCGCCTGCAAGAGTGGCCATGGCCTTGCCGTCGGGAATCGCGGTCGTGGCATTCAAGGGATCGCTCCGGTGGATTGGGCGTTTGAGTTACGGAGCGGGGAGTGTAGCGGATTCAGGGCGCGGGGGGCGAGCTGCCCCCCGCGGTGCTCGTGCGCTACGCGGCAACCGGCTGCGGCGAAAACGGCTGCCGTCGTTCCAGGCGTTTTTCGAGCAGCTGCGGCTCGGCGACCGGGCGCTCGCGCTCGAGCCACGGCCGGAACAGCAGGCGCTCGGTGCGCCCCAGCGCGGCATGGCGCTCGATCAGCGTCGCCATGCGCGCCCGGAACTCTCCGTAGCCGAGCTCGGGCACCGTGGGCGCGCCCTTCCAGTGGCGACCCAGCGGCTCGAACGCCGCGCGCGCGTCGAAGTCGCGCGCCGAGCGGCAGATGGCGTGCACCGCGCGCCACGCGGTGACCAGACCCACGCGCTCGTAGCGCTCGCAGCGCTCGAACAGCGCACTCGAATAGTCGAAGCCGCCGCCGTGGACCTGCGCCGCCTGGCGCGCCAGCGCACGCAGCGCCGGTTCGTCCGCGCCGCGGGCAAGCGCGCGATAGAATACCGCGGCCTGGGTGGACGTGACGCACAAATCCAGCGCCTCCAGCGCGGCGCTCGTGCCCCGGCCCGCCGGCGCCGGGCCCCGGCGGTAGCCCTCGTAGAACTCCTGGTAGGCGGCGCTCCAGTCGAATTCGGGCCACGTTGTCTCGATGAACTCGCGCAGCCGGCGCCCGAGCTCCGCGCGCCGCGGCCACCAGGCCTGCTCCAGCCAGAGCCCGACCTCGGGGCGCGTGGCAAGAACCTGACCCAGGCGGTTGGCGTGCAGCGGCACGGCCGTCTCCAGGAAGGACGCGGCGGCGAGACTGTAGAAGAGTAGTCCGTTGAATCGCACGATGGCGCGTGCCCTTGCCTGCTCGCCTTTTTCGCGCTGGGCCGTTTTGGTTGCGATCGCTTGCATGTCGTCCTCCCTTTCGGTTTGCCGCAGGCGGCGCCTGCGCGCACGAAGAGTATTGGTGCAGCGCAAAAACCGACGCAAGCATCTTGTGCGACGTTGCTGCCCGTTGACCCGCTGGTAGCCATTAGTGATACCTTGCGCGAGGGACCGGTGGCGGGGACCGGGCAGTAGGGAGGAGGCGAGCCATGACAACAAGCGCCGGACTGGTGGAAGTACTCAAGCGGGAATTGCGCTCGCGGGGCATTACCTACGCCCGCGTCGCGCGCGAGCTGCGCCTGAGCGAGGCAAGCGTGAAGCGCATGTTTTCACGCAGGAATTTTTCCCTCAAGCGGCTCGATCAGGTGTGCCAGCTGGCAAACAGCGAGTTCTCCGATATCGCGCGAGCGCTGCATCAGGAAGAACACCTGATCTCCCGGCTGAGCCACGAGCAGGAGCAGGAAATCGTTTCCAATCCCAGGCTGTTCCTCGTGGCCGTGTGCGCGCTGAACCACGTCGGATTCGACCAGATCGTCGCGACCTACGACATCTCCAGGCCGGAGTGCATCCAGCTCCTCGCCCGCCTGGACCGCCTGGGGTTCATCCGGTTGTTGCCCAACAACCGGTTAAGGCTCCTGGTATCGCTCGATTTCTCGTGGCTTCCGGATGGGCCGATCCAGCGCTTCTTCAACCAGCAGGCGCACAACGAGTACTTCCGCTCGCGCTTCGACCGCCCCGACGAATTCATGGTGGTCGTGAACGGCATGCTGTCGCGAGCCTCGAGCGCGGCGATACTCACGCGCCTCAAGCGGATCGCACGTGAGTTCTCGGAGCTGAATAACCAGGACGCCAGGCTGCCGCTCCACGAGCGCTCGGCGATGAGCCTGCTGGTCGCCATCCGGCACTGGGAGCTCGCGGCGTTCACCGAATTGAGGCGCAGGAAGATCGCCAGTCCAACGGGAGGTCGATGATGAAAGCCGACGGATTGCGATCGCGGGTGAGGCAGTTGCGGGGTTGAGCCGGCGCTGAACGGGGGCCGCATGTTTCTGGACCCGGCGGCGGAAGCCGCCGTCAGGCAGCGCGTAGCCGGCCTCGAGCGCTCGACCGGCGTCGAGGTGATCGCCGCGGTCATCGCGCGCGCCGATTCCTATCCCGAGATTCCCTGGAAAGCCTTCGCGCTGGGCGCTTCGCTCGCGCTGCTCGCGGCTGCGGCCGCGGCGCTCACCGCGCCGGGCTGGGAGGGGGCCGAAGCGATCGTTGAAACCGCGGTGGCGGCGCTCGCGACCGGCGGCGCGGCCGCGCTCGCCACGGTTTGGGTAAAGCCGCTGGCGCGGCTGTTCCTGACGCGCGCGCGCCGGCAGGCCGAGGCGCTGCAATACGCGCAGGCGATGTTTCTCGATGCCGGGTTGCAGCGCACGCCCCGCCGCGACGGCATTCTGCTGCTGGTGAGCCTGTTCGAGCACGAAGTCGTGGTGCTCGCGGACGATGGCGTCCGCACCCGGCTGGGTCCGGCCGCGCTCGATGCGGTCGTTTCCGCGGTTACGGCCGCCCTGAAGCGCGGGCGCATCCAGGACGCGTTGCTTGATGGTCTTGCGCGGCTGGAGGAAACGCTCGTCGCAAGCGGCTTCCGCGCGCAGCCGGGCGAGCGCGATGACATCGCCCAGGCGCTGATCCAGGAACGGGGACCATCGTGACGCGGGCGTTCGGCTGGTTGTCCGCAGCGCTCGTCGCGCTGCCCCTCGCCGTCCAGGCGCAACGCGCCGAAGTGCCCTACCTGACCGGCCGCGTGGTGGACAACGCGGAGATCATGAAGGCCGACACGCGGCGCCGGCTCACGGAACTGTTGCAGGCGCATGAGCGGAAGACCACCAATCAGGTGGCGGTGTTGACCGTGCCGACGATACACGGCGAGAGCGTCGAGGATTACGCGGTGCGCGTTTTCGAGCAGTGGAAGCTCGGTCATAAAGGCAAGGACAACGGCGTCCTGGTGGTGGTCGTTCCGCAGGACCGCCGCATGCGCATCGAGGTCGGATACGGCCTCGAGGGAACGCTCACCGACGCCGCCGCCGGCCGGATCATCCGCGACGTGATGACGCCGCGCTTCCGCCAGCGCGACTACGACGGCGGCATTTTCCAGGGCGCCGGCGCCATCCTCGCGCAGCTCGAAGGCAAGACGGCGGCCTCGGCGCGAATCCATCCGCAAGCGCGGGAACAGCCATCGGAGTTTTTCAAGGCGCCCGGGATGGCGCTGCACGAGAAGGTGCTGATGGGCGCGTTCATCTTCGGCATCATTGGCCTCTTCACGTTCGTCGGCATCGTCACTCCCGGCATGGGATGGTTCCTGTACGCCTTCCTGATCCCGTTCTGGGCGATGTTTCCGGTCATGATCTTCGGTAGCGGCATCACGTTTTATATCCTGATCGCCTATCTCATCGGCTTCCCGGCCGCGAAGCTCCTGGTGTCGCGCTCGGACCGGTACCGGAGAGCCATGGACGATCTCAAGAAGAAGGGGCGCGCGACGATAGGAGGCTTCACCGTCAGCGGTGGTGGCGGCGGCTGGAGCTCCAGCGGCGGCTCCTGGAGCTCGGGGGGCGGCGGGTTCTCGGGTGGAGGCGGCAGCTCCGGGGGCGGCGGAGCATCCGGCAGCTGGTAGGTTACTTGAAGTTTACCGTTCGGTAAGCGGGGCCCGGCGGCACGGGAGCGCGCTTGTGAGGCATGCGCTGCTGCGCTATCTTACAAAAACCTTCGCGGCTTGCGCGGTCACCCGCAGCGCCGCAACGATGGGCCCGCCCATGAAGATCCTGCTGATCGAAGACGATCCGCACACCGCCGCGTACGTCGCGAACGGCCTGCGCGAGCATGGCCACGTGGTGGATCATTCAGCGAGCGGCCGCGACGGGCTTTTTCTCGCCTCCGCCGGCGGCTACGACGTGATGGTCATAGACCGCATGCTGCCCGGCCTCGATGGTCTCGCCATCGTGAAGACGATTCGCGCGGCAGGAACGCGCGCGCCCGTGCTCCTGCTCACGACACTGGGCGGCGTCAACGACCGCGTCGAGGGGCTGGAGGCCGGCGCCGACGATTACCTCACCAAGCCCTTTGCGTTCGCCGAGCTGCTGGCCCGGCTGAATGCGCTCGCGCGCCGTCCCCCCATCGTGGACGAGGCGACGGTGCTGCGCGTCGCGGATCTCGAGCTCGACCGGCTCAAGCGCACGGTGACCCGCCGCGGCAAGCGCATCGAGCTGCAGCCGCAGGAGTTCCGGCTGCTCGAGTACCTGATGCGTCATACCGGCCAGGTGGTGACGCGAACCATGCTCCTCGAACATGTCTGGGAGTTTCATTTTGACCCGCACACCAGCATCGTCGAGACCCATATCAGCCGGCTCCGCGTCAAGGTGGACCGCGAATTCGGCGAGGAACTGATACACACGGTGCGCGGCTCCGGATACTCCCTTGGCGTCGCCCAATAGCTTTCTTCGCAGCACGAGCTTCCGTCTTCTCGCGTGGTATGCCGTCGTCTTCGGGGCGTCGGTCGCGATCCTCTTCCTGATCGTCTACTGGATCACGATCACCGCGCTCGACGATCAGCTGAGCGATTCCGTGGAGCGCGAGGCGGAGGTGCTGGTCGAGCTCTACCGCAGCCGCGGATTCAACAGCCTCGTGCGCGCGATCGAGCTTAGGATGGTGGAATTACGGCCGCCGCGGCGCTATTACCTGCTGCAGGATGCGGCAGGCAAGCGCATCGCGGGCAATGTTCCGCCGATGAAACCCCTGGAGGGCGAGAGAATTCTGCCCGTGTCCTCGCTGCTCGCGGACCGGAGCGCGAAACCGGACGACCCGGACGATGCGTTTCCGATCGTGGCCCACGGGCGCCAGCTCGAGAATGGCGGTTTTCTGCTGGTGGGCGAGAGCCGGTACCGGGCCGTGACGGCGCGGGAAGCGATCTTCCGGGCGCTTGCCTGGGGCATCGCGATCACGGTGCTGCTCGCCGCGGCGGGCGGCGCGGCGCTTGGCATCGGCTTCCTGCGCCGCATCGAGGAAATCAATCGCACCACCCGCTCCATCATGGACGGGGACCTCGGCAAGCGTGTGCCGGCTTCCGGCGTGGGCGACGAAATGGACCAGCTCGCGGTCAACCTGAACGCCATGCTCGACCGGATCCAGGTGCTGATGGAGAGCCTGAAACGCGTTTCCGACGATATTGCCCACGACCTGCGGACACCGCTGAGCCGCCTGCGTCACAATCTCGAGGCGGCGCGGGGCAGGACGCCAGCGGGCGGGGACGCGGTTATCGAACAGTCCATCGCCGAGGTGGACGCTATCCTGGAGACATTCTCGGCGCTGCTGCGCATCTCCCAGATCGAGGCCGGGGCCCGGCGCGCGGCTTTTTCAGACGTGAGCCTGGGGGAGATCGTATCCACCGTTTCCGAGGCGTACGCGCCCGTGGCGGAGGACCGCGGCCAGCGGCTGAAAACCGCGCTCGCGAGCGTCCCGCCGGTCCACGGTGACCGCGAGCTCCTGACGCAGATGGTGGCCAACCTCATCGAGAACCCGATCCGCCACTGTCCCGCCGGCGTGGACATCACCGTCGGCCTGGCGCAGGAGGACGGCGCGCCGGTTCTGCGAGTTGCCGACACGGGTCCGGGAATCCCGGCCGCCGAGCGCGAGAAAGTATTCCGCCGCTTCTATCGGCTGGAAGCGAGTCGCACGACACCCGGCAGCGGCCTCGGCCTCGCGCTGGTGAAAGCCGTTGCCGACCTGCACGGTGCATCGGTCGAACTGTCGGACAATCAGCCCGGGCTTCGCGTCACGATCCGATTTCCCGCACCGGTGGCGGCGCACCGGCGCGCTCCGCACGCTCAGCGGTAGCCATCTGTCGGCGGCTCGCGCCGCAACGAGCTGAGTGCTTCTGCCCGCCCGAAAAGCCCCTGAGCCTTTTCGCCAATCGCGGATCCCGGCCTCGCTCCCAGGCAATGCACGGAGTCGACCGCACACTGTCGCCGAAAGCAGACGTTCGCGCGGCACCGCAGATCATCGGGCACGATTCCGTAAGCTGCGTGTAAGTCCCGGAAACAATTCCTTCACCAAGCTTACGCCGGCGCTACGCACCGATTACATGTTCGTAAGAATCCGCATGGCGCGCAAACCTCGCCTATTCTCCGCCCGTCCAACGGGTTGTTGGGCAGATCGCCAACCATCAACTTTCACCGCTACAGGAGATTTACATGAATCGCAAAACCATACTGGCACTCGCGCTGGCCAGCGCGTTCGGGCTCTCGACTTTCGCGGCGTACGCGGAAGACGAGCAAAAGAAGGACTCGCCCTACCCGCAATTGATCGCCGACGAGGACAAGAAGGAAACCTCGCCCTTCCCGCAATTGATCGCCGACGAGGACAAGAAGGAAACCTCGCCCTTCCCGCAATTGATCGCCGACGAGGACAAGAAGGAAACCTCGCCCTATCCACAGATGATCGTGGAAGACGAGAAGCAGGACGCGGAGAAGCCGCAGCTTATCGCGGATGAAGAGAAGAAGGACGAAGAGAAGCCGCAGCTCGTCGCCGAAGCCGACGACGTTTTTCCGACGGGCTCCACCCCCGACTTGATCGCGTAAGTCGGTATCCGCCAGTCTCTAGGTAGTCCGGGCGCGCGGGGTCGGGAGACCCCGGCGCCCGTTTTGTTTTCAGGCAATGGTGACGCGCGCGACCTTGCGCTTGCCGACCTGAATGAGATAGGCGCGTCCCGCAGCGAGAGTCAACGCCTTGTCGCTCACCTTGTTACCGTCGACCTTGATGCCCCCTTGCTGGATCAGCCTAGCGGCCTCCGACGCGCTGCCCGCAAGCTGCGCCTGCTTCAGCACTTGCGTGATGGCCATCGTTGCCCCGCCGGGCGACCGAAGCGTGACCTCGGGAACAATTGCGGGGATCTCGTGATCCCGGAACCGGGCGTTGAACGCCTCGGCCGCAAGCTGGGCGGCCTTGCCGCCATGGAAGCGCTCGACGATGCTCCGGGCAAATTCGAACTTCACGTCCCGCGGATTGCCGCCCTGCTCCACCGCCCGCTTTCGGGCGCTGATCTCTTCGGGCGGCTCGAACGATAGCAACCCGATATAGCGCCACATCAGCTCATCCGAGATCGACATCAGCTTCCCGAAAATTTCTCCGGGCGGCTCCGTGATGCCGATGGTGTTGCCGAGCGACTTCGACATCTTGTTGACGCCGTCCGTCCCTTCCAGCAGCGGCAGCGTGAGAATGCACTGCGGCGGCTGCCCGTGCTCCTTCTGCACCTCGCGGCCCATCAGCAGGTTGAATTTCTGATCGGTGCCGCCGAGCTCGAGATCGCTCTTCAGCTCCAGGGAGTCGTAGCCCTGGACGAGGGGGTAGAGAAACTCGTGGATCGCGATCGGGTGCCGGGCCCGATAGCGCTTGCCGAAGTCGTCGCGCTCGAGCATGCGCGCCACCGTGTGCTTCGCCGCGAGCCGGATGAGATCCGCGGCATTCATCCCGTCCATCCACGACGAGTTGAACACCACCTCGGTGCGGGCCCGGTCGAGGATCCGGAACACCTGGTCGGTGTAGGTCTTCGAGTTCGCCATCACCTCCTCGCGCGACAGCGGCGGCCGCGTCGCGTTCCGGCCCGAGGGGTCGCCGATCATGCCGGTGAAATCACCGATCAGGAAGAGCACGTGGTGCCCCAGGTCCTGCAGCTGGCGCAGCTTGTTGATGAGCACGGTGTGCCCGAGATGAAGGTCGGGGGCGGTAGGGTCGAATCCGGCCTTCACCCGCAACGGCTGGCCGGTTGCGAGCTTTGCGCGCAGCTCCGATTCGACCAGCAACTCCGCCGCACCGCTGCGGATGACTTCGATTTGCCGTTCGACGGAAGTCATGATTCGAGGGAATGCCTGGGCACTGTGCGCTATTTCACTATGCAAAATTGGGTTTGCCGTGGCGGGCGATTCTGCTAAGCTGGCCGCATCCCGAAAAACCACTGGGAAATCATGGAACAAGAGAACGGCGTGATTGTAGCAGCCCGCGGCAGGATTGTCGGGCGGGAGGCCGGCAGGATTCTCGCGGGGCGCATCGCGGGTTCGCGGCTGTGCCGCGCGGCGGTGGCAATCGTATTGCCGTTCGTTGGCGTCGTGGCGGCGTTCGGCATCGCTCCCGGCACGGTGACCGAGTCGTTCAAGCAGACGCCCGTCATAGTGGAGCTTGCGCTACCCGCCGCCAGCGCCGGGGACGCCGCCGAGGAGGGCTACTGGCGCGAAGAACCGATACAGCGCGGCGACACCCTCGCGTCCCTCCTGGAGCGGCTCGGCGCCCACGATCCGGAGGCGCTGCAGCAGCTGCGCAGCAGGCGCTCGGCGCGCGCCCTCCACCAATTGGTGCCCGGCCGATCCCTACGCGCGCAGGTCACCGCGGAGGGACGGCTGCTCAAACTGCACTACCGCAACGGTGGCAATGTGCTCGCCGTGGAGCGCCGTGGCGACGACATCAGCATCGCCGAGCATCCGGCCGAGCTCGAGCGGCGCGTGCTGATGAAGTCCGCCGAGATCCGCACCTCACTGTTCTCCGCCAGCGACGCCGCCGGGCTCTCCGACGCGATCGCCACCCAGCTTGCGGACATCTTTTCCACCGACATCGATTTTCACCGCGACCTGCGGCGCGGCGATCGTTTCTCGGTGATCTACGAGGTGTTCCACGATCGGGGTGAGCCGGTGCGCGCGGGCCGCGTGCTCGCGGCGGAGTTCATCAACGTCGGCCGCCTCTACCGCGCGGTCTACTACCAGTACGACGAGAAGCGGGGCGGCTATTACACTCCGGACGGCCGGAACATCCGCAAGGCGTTCCTGCGCTCACCGCTCGAGTATTCGCGCATCGCATCCGGTTTCAGCCGCTCGCGCTTCCACCCGATCCTGGGCACGTGGCGCGCGCACCAGGGCATCGATTACGCCGCGCCCCACGGTACCCGTGTCCGCGCCACCGGTGACGGCGTGGTCGAGTTCGCGGGACGGGATCATCGAGGCTACGGCAACCTGGTGGTATTGCGCCACCAGTCCAAATACACCACCTGGTACGGCCATTTGTCCGGGTTCGCCAAGGGCCTGCGCAAGGGCGTGCGCGTCGCCCAGAGCGAGACGATCGGCTACGTTGGCGCAACCGGCCTCGCCACCGGCCCGCACCTGCACTACGAGTTCCGCATCAACAACGTGCACCAGAACCCGCTGCGCATGGTGATGCCGCCCGCCCCGCCCATCAGCGCCGAGCTGAAGCCCGCGTTCGAGGCACAGGTCGAGCCGGTGGTGCAGCAGCTGAAGCTCCTGCGCAGCACCCATCTTGCCCGGCTCGACTGAGAACCAGTGAGTGGCGTGCGTTAGCAACGTCATTCCCGCGGAGGCGGGAATCCAGTTACCACTCACCTACCTGCAGCAGTGCCAGAGCTCTACATCGGAATAATGTCGGGCACCAGCCTGGACGGCATTGATGCCGTACTGGCCGCAGCGCGCGGCAGGCAATTCCGGCTGCTGGAAAGCGTCCATCTTTCCTACCCCGCGCGGCTGCGTTCGCGC
Organism: Burkholderiales bacterium; assembly: GCA_036397875.1. Classification (GTDB taxonomy): domain Bacteria; phylum Pseudomonadota; class Gammaproteobacteria; order Burkholderiales; family SG8-41; genus SG8-41. Next base: position 13,225 of record DASWIC010000110.1, on the reverse strand, counting down.
CTCCTTGCCCTGCAACAGAGCGCTCACGACGAGCTGCGCCGTGCCGCCCTGCTCGCCAACGAGCTTTCCGACCTCCATGCGGTCGCCGTGCGCCGGCTGCTCTCCCGCGCCGGGGTCGGCGCCCGCGCCGTTGCCGCGATCGGCTGCCACGGGCAGACCGTACGGCATCGTCCCCGCGACGGCTATACGGTGCAAGTGGTCAACGGGGCGCGGCTTGCCGAGCGCTCCGGCGTCACCGTTGTCTGCGATTTCCGCAGCCGCGACATCGCGGCCGGCGGCGAAGGCGCCCCGCTCGTGCCCGCGTTCCACGCAGCGATGTTCCGTCACGCGACGCGTGACCGCACGATCGTCAACATCGGGGGCATGGCCAACGTCACCGGCCTTCCGGCCAGAGGCGCGGTGACCGGCTTCGACTGCGGGCCGGGCAATGTAATGACGGATGCCTGGATTGCCGAGCGCCGCGGGAAGCGCTACGACGCGAATGGGGCGTGGGCCGCACGCGGCCGCGTGATTTCCCCGCTGTTGCGGAAACTTCTCCTGCATCCGTTTCTCCACCGCCGGCCCCCGAAGAGCACCGGTCGCGAGGAGTTCAACCTGCGCTGGGTGAAACGCCTGCTGTCCGGCAACGAGCGGGCGGCGGATGTGCAGGCGACGCTCCTCGAGCTGACTGCGCTTGCGATCGCACGCGCGGTGCGCCGCCACTGCGCGCGTGCGCGCGAGGTGTTCGTCTGCGGGGGCGGCGCGCGCAATCGCCTCCTGCTCGCGCGCCTGGCCGCATTGCTGCCGGGGAAACGGATCGCGACCACCGCCGCGCTCGGCATCGACCCGCAGCACGTCGAAGCGCTCGCCTTTGCCTGGCTCGCGCGGCAGGCGCTCAAGAGCAAGCCCGGGAATCTTCCTGCGGTGACCGGCGCGCGCGGCGCGCGGGTGCTCGGCGCCGTCTATCCCAAGTGATGAGTGACAGGTGACGAGTGACGGATAACAAAAAAGGCGGCCAAGGCCGCCTTTTCTTTTTGCTGAACTAAGACCCGCTCAGGCCGAGAAGGACGAGCCGCAGCCGCAAGTCGACGTCGCGTTCGGGTTCTTGATCACGAACTGCTCGCCCTCGACGTTCTGCTGGTAGTCGATTTCCGCGCCGGCCAGGTACTGCAGGCTCATGGGATCGATCAGCAGCATCACCCCGCCCTTTTCCATGCGGGTGTCGTCGTCGCCCGCTTCCTCGTCGAACGTGAATCCGTACTGGAAGCCCGAGCAGCCGCCTCCCTGCACAAAAACGCGGAGCTTGAGGTTGGGATTGCCTTCCTCGTCGATCAGCCGTTTCACCTTCGCCGCCGCGGCGTCGGTAAAGACCAGCGCATCCGGCAATTTTTCGGTCACTGTATTCATCCTGGATTCCCGCAATAATTGGCCGGCGTGAGATCCGTCTCACTCTGCCGCGGCCGGTTTCAATTTAACCACGTTCTCGGACTTGTCTTCGCTCTGGTATACGAGCCGGCCCTGGACCACCGCGCCGAGCTGGATTTCGAGCGTCTTATAGTGCACATCCCCTGTGACATTCGCCTTGGGCTGCAGTTCCACGTATTCCATGGCATGCACGGTTCCGATCACCGTGCCGTTGATCACGACGTGGGAGACCCGGATTTCGCCCTCGATCTGCGCCTGGTCGGAGAGCATCAGCGTCCCCGGCTTGCCCTCGACGGCGATCACGTCGCCCCGCACGCGCCCGTCCACGCGCAAGCCGCCCGCGAAGATGATGCTGCCCTCGACCGTCGTGCCGGACCCGATCAGGCACTCGATATTGTTGTGGGGCTTGCTGCCGCCCTTGCCGCCGAACATGCCAGATTCCTCAGGAAACGCTCACCGATTGCGATAGTTTAGGCGTAATGGAGCCGATTTCAAAGACCCGCACTTGCAGGCTCTTGACGACCGTGCCGGGCGCGACTTTGAACGTACCTTCCACGCGCTGGAAGAATTTGAAGCTGACCTGGTACTCCTTGGCGCTCCTCTGCTCCTCCAGCGGGAGCGTGACCACGAACCTGCGGTCGCCCTGCTCGAGATTCACCACGAACTGCAGCGTCCCCTGGAACTCTTTCACGCGCTGCCCGCTTTGCACCAGCAGAAAGCGGTAGCGGTACTCGCCGGGCAGCGAATCCGGCTGCACGCGGAAACGGTTGATGCTGAGGCCGATCTCCTTATCGCCGGAGGCCATCAGCGACTGGAACAGCGCGAGATCCTCCTTCAACGCGGCGTTCTCCTCGGACAGCAGCTTCACCTGCCGGCCGAGGTCGCCGTAGGTCGCGCGATCGATCTGCAGCTGGCGCTCGGCGGCGGCGACTTGTGTCCGCAGCTCGCCGATGCGGGAATCGCGGCTCTGGATCTCCTCGCTCATCTGGGCGATCACGCGCTGCGCCTCGCCTTGCCGGAAGCCGGCGAACTCCATGCCGTACTCGTACGTGGTCCAGCCCACGCCGATCACCGCCCCGCCGAGCACGATGTAGCCGAACCAGCGCCAGTACCACGGCACGTGCGCGCGCACCGCCACCCGCGGCGCAAAGATTCCGAATCTGCGCTTGAGCGTGCGGAAGAGCTGAGCCATCAGGAAACTCCGTCCTAGGGGATCAACGCGATCTGCCCGAGCCCCGTCGTCTCCGGCAATCCGAACATGATATTCATATTCTGCACCGCCTGGCCCGAGGCGCCTTTAACCAGATTGTCGATGACGGACAGCACGACCGCAATATCGCCGCCGCGCGGCTGGTGCACGGCGATGCGGCAGGTATTCGCGCCGCGCACCGAGCGCGTGTCGGGATGGCTGCCGGCCGGCATGACGTCCACGAAAGCCTCCCCGGCGTAGCGCTTCTCGTACATCGACTGCAGATCGGCCGCCCCGGTGAGACGCGCGTAGAGCGTGGCGTGGATGCCGCGGATCATGGGCGCGAGATGTGGAACGAACACGACGTTGACCGCGCGACCGGCGGCGCGCGCGAGACCCTGAACGATTTCCGGCTGGTGACGATGACCCCCCACTCCGTAAGCCTTGAAGTTGTCGGAAGCCTCGGCGAGCAGCGTGTGCACCTCCGCTTTGCGCCCGGCGCCGGAGACGCCGGACTTCGCGTCGGCGATCAGGTGATCGAGATCGGCGATGCCGGACTCGACGAGCGGCAGGAAGCCCAGTTGCACCGCCGTCGGATAGCAGCCGGGGTTGGCGACGATGCGCGCTTCGCGGATCCGCTCGCGGTTCACCTCCGGCAGCCCGTAGACCGCTTCCGCCACCAGCTCCGGGCACGCATGCTTGACGCCGTACCACTGCTCCCACAGCGCGACATCCCGGATGCGGAAATCGGCGGCGATGTCGATCACGCGCACGCCGGCCTCCACCAGCGCCCGCGCCTGCTCCATGGCGACGCCGTTGGGAGTCGCGAAAAAGACCAGGTCGCAGGCGGAGAGCTCCGCCTTTGCGGGGTCGGTGAACTTGAGCCCCACGCTTCCGCGCAGGTTGGGAAACAGCTCGGCCACTCCCATCCCCGCTTCCTTGCGCGAGGTGATGGTGGCGAGCTCGCAATGCGGGTGCTGGGCGAGCAGGCGCAGCAGTTCGACGCCGGTATAACCGGTGCCGCCCACGATGCCCGTCCTGATGCCGTTCTTCGCCATCGATTCCCGGCCCACAGACAACAAAGCCGCCCGCAGGCGGCTCAGCTGCGAACAAACAATTCTAACGCTTCGAGTACTGCTTGCGCCGGCGCGCCTTGTGCAGGCCCACCTTCTTGCGCTCGACCTCGCGCGCGTCGCGCGTGACGAGCCCCGCCTTCTTGAGCGCGGGCTTGAGGGCGGCGTCGTATTCGATCAAGGCGCGCGTAATGCCGTGGCGCACGGCGCCGGCCTGCCCCGACTCCCCGCCCCCGTCCACGTTGACCACGATGTCGAAACTCGCCGTGGTCTTCGTCAATTCCAGCGGCTGGCGCACGACCATGCGCCCGGTCTCGCGCGAGAAGAATTCATCGACCGGCCGCCCGTTGACGGTGATCTCGCCCTTGCCGGGCCTGATGAACACCCGCGCCACCGCCGTCTTGCGGCGGCCTGTGCCATAGTGATGCTGTCGCTCCAATGCCATGGTGCCCCTAGATCTTGAGTGGTTGCGGTTGTTGCGCCGAGTGCGGGTGGCTTGCCCCCGCGTAGACCTTCATCTTCTTCAGCATCGCGTAGCCGAGCGGACCCTTGGGCAGCATGCCCTTCACGGCGAGCTTCAACACGCGCTCGGGCTGGCGCGCATGCAGCTTGGCGAAGCTCTCGCTGTAGATGCCGCCTGGATAGGTGGTGTGGCGGTAGTAGATCTTGCCCTGGCTCTTCCGCCCGGTCACGCGCAGCTTTTCGGCATTGACCACGACGATATAATCGCCGGTGTCCACATGGGGCGTGAATTCCGGCTTGTGTTTGCCGCGCAAACGCCGGGCAATCTCGGAGGCGAGCCGGCCGAGCACCTTGCCGGAGGCATCCACGACGTACCACCCGTGCTGGACCGTTTCCGCTCTCGCGGTAAACGTTTTCATCGGACTGCCGCCATTCGCTGGAAAGGGGCGAATTCTATTGGAAATCAGTAGGCTGTGTCAATGGAATTCCTGATTACCAAGTCGATTGCCGCCCTGCTGGAGCCGCTGGGCATTGTGCTCATCATCCTGCTCGTTGCGGGGGTCGTGGCGTGGCGCCGGCCGCTATCCGCGTGGCGGCCGGTCGTGCTCGCCTTGGTCGTGCTCTACCCCCTTTCCACGACGTTCGTGGCCGATCACCTGCTGTGGCTGATCGAGCCTGCGCCCCGCGACCCGGTGGCGGATACGAGCGGGCAGGCGATCGTCGTGCTCGGCGGCGGCACCTATTTCGCCGCGCCGGAGTACGGTACGGATACCGTCAAGGCACAGGTGCTGGTGCGCCTGCGCTACGCCGCCCACCTGCATCGCGCACTGGGCAAGCCGGTGCTTGCCTCCGGCGGGGCCCCGGAAGGCAATCGCGTTCCCGAGGCACAGCTCATGCAGCATGTGCTGCAGCAGGACTTCCAGATTCCGGTACAGTGGATCGAGCAGGTCTCGCATAACACCTTCGAGAACGCCCTTCAGAGCGCCGCCCTGCTGAAGCCGGCCGGCGTGCAGCGGATCTACCTCGTCACCCATGCCTGGCACATCCGGCGCGCGCGTGTCGCCTTCGAGCACGCGGGCTTCGCGGTCATTCCGGCGCCGACCGGATTTGCCACGCGTTTCAGGCTGACCGCCCTGGACTTCCTGCCGGACGCCCGCGCGCTCCACGGCAGCGGCCTGTTTTTCCGCGAGGTGGTCGGGATCGGCTGGTACTACCTGCGGAGCGTCGTCAACCGCTGGCGGGGCGGCTGACCGGGATGGGATCGCGCAAACACCGAGGCGACACGCCATGAAAGTCCGCATCAAATGGATCGAGAACGTCGCGTTCGTGGGCGAGTCCGAGAGCGGGCACGCGATGGTGATGGACGGGGCGCCCGAGGGCGGCGGGCGCAACCTCGGGCCGCGCCCGATGGAGACCGTCTTGATCGGCACCGGCGGCTGCACCGCCTACGACGTCGTGCACATCCTCAGAAAGGGGCGCGCGCCCGTGACCGATTGCGTGGTGGAGATCGCGGCCGAGCGGGCGCAGGAGGATCCCAAGGTCTTCACGCAAATCCACTTCCACTTCATCGTCACGGGCCGGGGCCTGAAGCGCGAGCAGGTCGAGCGCGCGATTCACCTCTCCGCGGAAAAATACTGCTCGGCCTCCATCATGCTCGGCAAGATGGCGGCGATCACGCACGATTTCGAGCTTCGAGAGGCGTGATCCGCCTTGAGAACGTCATTCCCGCGAAGGCGGGAATCTAGTGGCCGGGTGATGCGATGGGAAGCGGACTTCCTGGACTCCCGCCTCCGCGGGAGCGACGGGTAGTTTTCAACAGCTCGTCAGATCCAATACGCGGTTTCGGTCATCACCTTCGATGACAACCGCATCGCGGCTTTGGTGGGTGCCGGCAATTCCCCGCCCCCATGCGAGATGGCGCTCGTCGCGTGGCGGGCCTCGTCCTCCTTCATCGTCACCAGCACCGCGCGGCTTTTCTCGTCGGCCGCGGGCAGCCGCTGCAGGTGACCTTCGAGGTGCTTCACGACCTGGCGCTCGGTTTCCGCGAGGAATCCCAGGTTCCAGCGGTCGCCCAACAGCCCCGTCAGCGCACCGATTGCGAATGAGCCCGCATACCACGCCGGGTTGAGCAGGCTCTTGCGGCCGCCCAGCTCGTCGATCCGGCGCTCGGTCCACGCCAGGTGATCGGTCTCTTCCTGCGCCGCGCGCTCGAGCGCCGCCCGAGCGCCCGGGTTGCGCGCGGTCAGCGCCTGACCCTGGTAGAGCGCCTGCGCACAAATCTCGCCGCTATGATTGACCCGCATCAGCGCCGCCGCATGCGCGCGCTGCTCGCCGGTGAGCTCGGCCTCGGTCAACTCCTCCCCCGGAACCGGGCGCAACGACCGCGCCGGCGCGAATACCGTGCGCAGGCCCTTGTCGAAGGCGACAATCAGCTCATCGAGCGTGGGCGGCATGTGCACATTGTGCCAGATCAGGGCGACGCGGCGCGTCACGCCGCCTGGGCGAAGAGACGGTCCAGCTCGGCACCGGGATCGGCTGCGCGCATGAACGCCTCCCCCACCAGAAAGCAGCCGACGCGGCGGGCAAGCAGCATCCGGACATGTTCGCGGGTGAGTATTCCGCTCTCGGTGACGACGATGCGTTCGCGCGGGACGCGGTCGAGCAGATCAAGTGTTGTCTCGAGCCGGGTCTCGAAGGTGCGGAGATCGCGGTTGTTGATGCCGATGAGGGGGGTCTTGAGGGCCAAAGCCCGCTCGAGCTCGATCGCGTCATGTGCCTCGACCAGCACTGCCATGCCGAGCTCGTGCGCGAGCGCTTCCAGCACCTGCATGCGCGCGGTGTCGAGCAGGGCGACGATCAGCAGGACGCAATCCGCGCCCGCGGCGCGCGCCTCGTACACCTGGTACGGCTCGAGGGTGAAATCCTTGCGCAGCACCGGCAGCGAACACGCGCCGCGCGCCTGCCGCAGGTGCTCGAGTGTGCCCTGGAAGAACGGCTCATCGGTGAGCACCGACAGGCACGCAGCGCCGTGCCGCGCGTAGCTTGCGGCAATCGCCGCGGGGTCGAACTGCTCGCGCAGGATACCGCGGCTGGGACTCGCCTTCTTAATCTCGGCAATGACCGCCGGCCGGCCTGCGGCGATCCGCGCGCGCAGCGTTCCCGTGAAATCCCGGGCCGGTTCCGCGCGTTCAGCCTCGGCGCGCATCGCCGCCGGCGATCTTGCGACCTTCGCCCGGGCGAGCTCCTCGGTCTTGACCGCGACGATGCGGGCGAGGATGTCAGCCACTGGCCTGCGACCGCGTGAAGCCCACGAATGCGTCAAGTTTCTTGCGCGCCGCGCCGCTCGCGATCAGCACCAGCGCCTTCTGCACGCCGGCGACCAGGGTCGGCGCCAGTCCCGCGACGTAGATGCCCGCGCCGGCGTTCAGCGCCACGATGTCGCGCGCGGCCCCCGCGTCATTGGCGAGCGCCGACAGCACCATCGCTTTCGACTGCTCGACGCTTTCCACCTTGATGGCAGACAAATCCTGCGTCTTCAAGCCGAAGTCCTGCGGGGCAACATGGTACTCGCGGATATCGCCTTCCTTGAGCTCGCCGACCATGGTGGGACCGAAAAGTGAAATCTCATCGAGCCCTTCCAGCCCGTACACGATCATCACGTGCCGGCTGCCGAGCCGCTGCAGCACGCGCGCCTGGATGCCGACGAGATCGGGGTGAAACACGCCCATCAGCTGCCGCCCCGCGCCGGCCGGATTGGTGAGCGGCCCGAGGATGTTGAAGATGGTCTTTACCCCCAGCTCGCGGCGCACCGGCCCGGCGTGCTTCATCGCCGCGTGATGATTGGGCGCGAACATGAAGCCGACGCCAGTCTCGTCGATGCAACGGCCGACCTGGTCGGGCTTGAGATTGATGTTCGCGCCGAGGGCTTCCAGCACGTCCGCGCTCCCCGACTTGCTCGACACCGAGCGGTTGCCGTGCTTGGCGACGCGCGCCCCGGCCGCGGCGCATACGAAGCTCGCCGCGGTCGAGATGTTGAACGTATGGGCCCCGTCGCCACCGGTGCCGACGATGTCGACCACGTTGTCAGGGTCCCTGACCGCGACCTTGGCCGCGAACTCGCGCATCACCTCGGCGGCCGCGGCAATCTCGCCGATGGTCTCCTTCTTGACTCTCAGGCCGATGATGATCGCCGCGATCAGCGGGGCCGAGACCTGCCCGCTCATGATGGCGCGCATGAGCGAGAGCATCTCCTCGCGGAAAATCTCGCGGTGATCGACGACGCGGCTGAGCGCTTCCTGCGGTGTCATGACTTGCCTCTATCGAGAAAATTCTTCAGCAGCTGGTGGCCATGCTCGGTCAGTATGGATTCGGGGTGGAACTGCACGCCCTCGACCGCAAGCTCCCGGTGCCGCACGCCCATGATCTCGCCATCATCGCTCCAGGCGCTGAGCTCGAGGCACGCGGGCAGGCTGGCCCGCTCGATGGCGAGCGAATGATAGCGCGTCGCGGTGAACGGGTCGGGCAGCCCGCGGAACACCCCCCGCCCGTCGTGGTGTATGGCGCAGGTCTTGCCATGCATGAGCCGCTTGGCATGCACGATCCTCCCCCCCAGCGCCTGCCCGATGGCCTGGTGCCCGAGGCAAACGCCCAGGATCGGGATCTTGCCCGCGAACTGCGTCACCACTGGCACGGAAATCCCCGCTTCGCTCGGCGTGCAGGGGCCGGGAGAAATAACGATACGCGCCGGCCGCAGCCGCTCGATCCCCTCGAGCGTGATCTCATCGTTGCGCAGTACCTCCACCGCCTCGCCAAGCTCGCCGAAATACTGCACGAGGTTGTAGGTAAAGGAATCGTAGTTATCGATCATCAGCAGCATATGAGGCCTGGCTCTCGAGCGGCGTGACGGAAAATTGGCGCGGGGATTCGCCGTCCTTGTGCAAGCGACAAATCTCCTCGTATGCCGCTTCCAGATGGCGGGTGAACCGCGCGGTGTTGAACAGGGGGCGCGTAAGCCGGTTGCGGGCGAGCTTCTCCCGAATGCGGCGCAGGCGCCCGGGCTCATCCGCGAGCGCGATGGCAAGCGACTCATATTCCTCGAGGGTGCGCGCGACCAGCTCGGGCAGCCCGATCGCTTTCAGCAGGCTCGCGGCAACGCGCCCCGGAAGCGCGCCGCCCAAACTGGTCAAAACGGGGAGACCCGCCCACAGGGCGTCGCCCGCAGTGGTCTGGGCGTTGTAGGGAAGCGTGTCAAGAAACAGGTCGGCGAGCCGCTGGCGGGCGAGATGATCTTCCATGCGCTCGACGTAGGGTGCGAAGACCAGCCGCTCGGGATCGACCCCGCGCACAGCGGCTTCGCGGCGCAGATTGTCAGCCGCACTGCGACCGCCGCTCCGCAACCAGAGCACGCTGCCCTCGAACCGGTGCAGCAGCCGCATCCAGATATCGAACACCGGGGGCCTGAACTTGTAGCTGTTGTTGAACGAGCAGAACACGATACCCTGCTCCGGCAAGCCTGCTTCGCTGCGCGCAGGGGCGCGCTCGGCAATCCGGCGCTGCGAATCGTGCGCCTGGAACGTGTCCGGGAGATACACAACCCGTTCCGAAAAGTACGGGAGATGCTCAGGGGGGACGACGGTGCAATCGGTAATGATGTAATCGAAATAGCCGGCCCCGGTGGTTCCCGGGCAATTGAAGTTGCCCTGGATCGGTGCCGGCCGCCGGGCGAATATCCCGATGCGCCCGCCCCTGGTATAGCCTGTCAGGTCGACAAGGATGTCGACTTCAAGCTCGCGAATCAGCCTAGCCGCATCGAGATCGCTCCGGCCGCTCACGTCGACGAAGCGCTCGAAGGCACCATGCAGGCGGCTACGCATCGCATCCGCCGTTCCCGGGAAGAGGGACAACGCGGTCGTTTCGAAACGCGTCCGGTCGTGGTGCTCGATTGCACCGGCGATCTGGCGCGCCATGACGTGCTCGCGAAAATCAAACGAGACATAGGCGAGCCGGATCCGGTCGTGAGTGTAGCGCTCGCCCTTCCAAACCGGATCCGGCGATCCGGGATTCCGGTTCGTGGCATAGGTGCGGGCGCACTGATAATGCAGCGCCGCCGAGTCCTTCACGATGTACGCGTCGAACGGGACCAACGCCTCCTCGCCTGCGAGAGCCCGGTCCACGATACCGTCGAGCGCGCTCTCGGGAGTGGACCAGTCGCACAGGTGGAGCCTCGCGCATTCAAGGGAGCCTTCCACATATGGAACGGTAGAGCGCAAGTCGGGCCTGCTCGCTACCGCGCGCTCGTAGCTCTCCAGCGCCTCTTCGTAGCGCTTGAGCTCCGCAAGCGCAATGCCGCGATTGACAAGCGCTTCGACGTAATCCGGCTTCAGCGCAATCGCACGGTCGTAACTTTCCAGTGCCTTCGTGTGACGGCAAAGCTCCGCGAGCGCATTGCCGCGGTTGTTCAACGCAACCGGATTCGCCGGATCAAGTGCGATCGCACGATCAAAGCTCTCCACAGCCTCGCCATGACGCCGGAGTTCGGTCAGCGCGCTGGCACGGTTGAAGTGCACTCTTGCGTCATCGTCCCTCACTGCGAGGGCGCGGTCGTAGCTCGCGAGCGCCGCCTCGTGTCGACCGAGCCCCGAGAGCACCATGCCGCGATTGAGAAGCGCCTCCGGGTAATCGGGCTTGATGGCAAGCGCGCGGCTGTAAGCCTCCAGCGCCTCCTCGAGGCGCCTGAGTTCCGCCAGCGCATTGCCGCGGTTATTGAGGATCTCCGGATGATCGGGCTTGAGCGCCAGCGCCCGGTCGTAGCTCGCCAGCGCCTCGTCGAAGCGCTTGAGTTCCGCCAGCACGATGCCGCGGTTGTAGAGCGCGTTGACCTGGAAGGGGTCGACTTCGAGGGACTTTTCGAACAGCCGCGCCGCCTCCGCCGAATTCCGGCGCTGGGCGTACGCCGTTCCCAGCATCGTCAGGGCCGCGGCATGCCGCGGTTCCACCTCGAGAACCTGCCGGTAGAGGGCTTCGGCCTCGCCGAGCCTTCCGGCCTGGTGCAGGGCGACCCCGCGCGCGACAAGCTCCCTCAGTTGCTCGCGCCTCATGGCATCCTCATGCGCGTCCTGCTCAGTCGAACCGCGTGTCGAGACCACACTCGGCCATTTCGGCCGCGCGCAGGAGCGCTTTCGCCTTGTTCTGCGTCTCCTGCCATTCCGCCTCGGGCTGCGAATCGGCGACGATGCCGCCGCCCGCCTGCACGTAGAGCGTGCCGTTCCTCACCACCGCGGTGCGCAGCGCGATCGCGACATCCATGTTGCCATGAAAGCCGAGGTAGCCTACTGCCCCCGCGTAGATGCCGCGCTTCACGGGCTCCAGCTCATCGATGATTTCCATTGCCCGCACCTTGGGCGCGCCGGAGACCGTTCCCGCGGGAAAAGTCGCGCGCAGCACGTCGACGGCGTTGAGGCCGGACTTAAGCTTGCCCTCGACGTTCGATACGATGTGCATCACGTGCGAATAGCGCTCGACCACCATCTGCTCGGTCATCCGCACGCTGCCGGTCTGCGCCACGCGGCCCACGTCGTTGCGTCCCAGGTCAACCAGCATGATGTGCTCGGCGAGCTCCTTCTCGTCCGCCAGCAGCTCCTTCTCCAGGGCGGCGTCCTCCGCGGGCGTCGTGCCGCGGCGGCGCGTCCCGGCGATCGGCCGCACCGTCACTGTATCGCCCTCAAGCCGCGCCAGGATCTCGGGCGAGGCTCCGACCACGTGGAAATCCCCCAGGTCGAAGTAATACATATAGGGAGAGGGATTGATCGTGCGTAGTGCCCGGTAGAGGGCCAGCGGCGTCGCGCGAAACGGCTTTACCATGCGCTGCGAGGGCACCACTTGCATGATATCCCCGTCGAAAACGTAGCGCTTCGCCTTCTCGACCGCGGCGTGATACGCCGTCTGCCCGAATCCCGAGACCGCGGGCTGTGAGCTGCCGCGTACGTCCGCCGGGATCGCCACCGGCTCGCGCAGCCGCGCAAGGAGTTCCCGCAGCCGCGCGCGCGCGGCCCGGAACGCGCCCGGCCGGCCCGGCTCAGCGTAGACCACCAGCGTGAGCTTACCCGACAGGTTGTCCACGATCGCGATCTCCTCGGACACGAGCAGCAGGATGTCGGGCGTTCCCAGCTCGTCCGGCTTCGGCGTCGCCGCGAGCCGCCGCTCGATGTAGCGCACGGTGTCGTAGCCGAAGTAGCCCACCAGACCCCCGCAAAAACGCGGCAGGCTTGCGTCCTGCACGACTCTGAAGCGGGTGAGATAGTCGCTGACGAACGCAAGCGGGTCCTTGACGCGCTGCGTGCTCACGACCTGCGCACCGCGAATCTCCGAGCAGGCATCGCCACGGACTTCGAGCCGCGTCTCCGCCGGCAGCCCGATGAACGAGTAGCGACCGAAGCGCTCGCCGCCCACGACTGACTCCAGCAGATAGGTATGGGGCCGGTTCGCGAGCTTGAGGTAGATGGAAAGCGGCGTGTCGAGATCGGCGAACGTCTCGAGCACCACGGGGACCCGGTTGTAGCCCGCCTGGGCGAGGCGGACGAACTCAGCTTCAGTCATACATCACTCCACGAAAACGGACAGCACTCGAAAAACACGGGCGCGCCCGAAGCGCGCCGGGGCCTGGCTAGTGCCGTTCCAACTATCTCTTTGCTAAGTGCAGGGGACCTAACGACGCTTGACCTACGACTTGCAGAGTTCCTTGCCGATGGGCACGACAAGTTGGAACGGCACTAGCTGCGCCAGCGCCGCCAGCGGCGCCAGACGAGGGCCGCCTGCTTCTCGATTCCGTAATCCGCGTCGTGCATGACTATGATTTCTCGATCAACCGAGTCGCTTCGATGAGCGACGCTACTATAGCATCAACATCGAGCTCGCGCACGTCGCGCCCCTCGTTGTAGCCGTAATCGACGCAGAACACGGGGCAGCCCGCGGCGTGCGCCGCCTCGACGTCGTTCGCCGAGTCACCGATCATCAGCATGTCCGCGGGGGGGATGGCGAAGCCGCGGCAAGCGTGCAGCAACGGTTGCGGGTCGGGCTTCTTCTGCGGCAGCGTGTCGCC
>DASWIC010000109.1:0-2962 GCA_036397875.1 Burkholderiales bacterium | reverse complement strand
GGCCGAAACGAAAAACCGCGACACGCTCGAGAAATTCGGCCGGGGCACTCCCGACGACTGGATTGAGCGCAACGTCTACGCGCGGTATTCGGTGGCCGGAATCGCGATCATGATGATAGTCGATTTCGCGCTGTTCGGCTTCATCGGCATCACCATCTGGGCGGTGCAGATGCTGTGGATCCCGTTCTTCGCGGCCGGCGTGATCAACGGCATCGGGCACTACTGGGGCTACCGCACGTTCCAGCCGGAGGACGCCAGCACCAATATCGTTCCGTGGGGCGTGCTGATCGGCGGCGAGGAGCTGCACAACAACCACCACGCCTTTGCGACCTCCGCCAAGCTGTCGAACAAGTGGTACGAGCTCGACATCGGCTGGATGTACATCCGCGTGCTCGAAATGCTGGGACTCGCGAAGGTCAACCGCGTCGCGCCGGTCCCTCGATTCACCGCGCCCAGGCTGATTCCGAACTTGCAGACGCTGCAAGCGGTGATTACCCATCGCTACGATGTCCTGGCGAAGTACGACCAGACGCTGCGCCGCGCCGAGCGCATGAGGCTCGCCGATGTGCTGTCGAAATCGCGCGCGCTGCATACCGTGTATTCCATGCGCCGCGAGCTGATGGCGCTGTGGGAGCGCTCAACGGCATCCAAAGCCGAGCTGGTGAGCCGGCTGCAGGACTGGTGTCGGCGCGCCGAAGCAAGCGGCGTTCGCCCCCTGGTGGAGTTTTCGCGGCGGCTGCGGAGCTATACCTGAATGTGCGTTACCGCACAGAGCGGGCGGGTCGCCTAGCGTACACTGTCTGGTTCGCCTTCACGTCTTTCGGAGGAAACTATGAATATCGCAATGTGGGTCCTGGCAGGTGGCGCGCTCGGCTGGATAGGCTTTGCCTACATGAGGGCCAACGAGGAGCGGGGCATGACCATCTCGGTCATCATCGGCATGTTGGGGGGATTCTTCGGCGGCACCGTGCTGGCGCCGATGCTCGGCGCCCCCACGGAAATCCCGAACGACTTCAGCATGTACTCACTGGTCATCGCGATGGCGAGCGCGGCGGCGTGCCTCGCCATTGGCAATCTGGCTTCCAAGCGCTTCGGCGTGTGACAGCGTGGTCGAGCCAGTCAGCGGGCAGGGCTCCCGCCCCGGGGCGACCGAACTGCTGACGGCGGTCCGGTTTCAGGACGAGCTGCGTCGCGTCGCGCGCTTTTTCCGTTCCCGGCTTCCGGTCGGGGATCCGCTGGACGCCACGGTGAGGAAAATCGAGCTGAACCCGGCGTTTGCGCAATCCCGCCTGCTGACCCGCATCCTGGCCGCGCTGACCTACCAGCAGGGCGAGTTCCGGCGCGCGGAGATCTCCGCGCTCGACGCCGACACGCTCCTCATGGTCATCACCTTGATGGATGTGCATGCCGCCGGGACCTCGACGCGTGAGGACTGGGTGCGCGCCACCGACGCGGCGAAAGCCGCGCAGCTCGGCGCCGGCGGCTGAACCGGACCGGCATGCGCCGGATGCAGGACGCAACCCCGCCGCGGCGGGGTTTTTCATGTCGATGAGGCCCCGGGGTGAGAGTCGAGAATTAGGCGCCGCCGGAGTTATGATCGCGTGTTCAGTGCCGGCGTGGGTTCGCCAGGGGCGCAGGAACGGGTCAGACTATCGTGCCATGCAACAGCTCATCGACCGGAGGTGCCATTGAGCCACTCAAAGATGCTGACGAGCAGGCGCAGGAAACAAAAACACCGGAAGCAGCTCGCGCGGGTCGCAAAGAAAGCGAAGAAGCTGAGAAACCAGGAATCGAAGCAGGCCAGGGCGGCAGCCCCGAAAACGCTATCCGCCTAGGGAGGCTTTGAACTGGGTCCCCGCCTCCGCGAGGACGACCTGATCAGGGATTCCCTGGCAACCTTGTCAGCCACCGGAACCAACCGCGCCGCCGTAACCGCCGCGGACGACGAGTCGCGGCAATTTCCGCACTGGCGCCGCAACCTGCTGGTGCTGCCGCCGGCGAACCTGCTGTGCGGGCTCGGGTTCAACCTGTCGTGGCCGTTCGTGCCGCTGATGGTGCGCGGCCTCGGCGTGCGCGAGAACCTCGAGACGTGGGTGGGCGTGATGCTGCTCGTGTTCTATCTCGTCAGCACCGCGGCGAGCCCGCTGTGGGGCGGCATCGCCGATCACTACGGCCGCAAGCCGATGGTGCTGCGGGCGATGCTCGGCATGGGGTTCGCCATGATGCTCGTGCCGTTCGCGCCGACGCCGCTGTGGTTCGCCGGGCTCATCATGGTGGTCGCGGTATTCAACGGCTTCACGCCGGCGGGCGTCGCGCTGCTGGTGGCGAACACGCCGCCCGGGCGCATCGGGGCCGCGGTGGCCTACGCGCAGACCGGCGGCCTGGTGGGGCAGGCGCTGGGGCCTGCTCTCGGGGCGGTACTGGCCGCGCTGCTCGACCGCCAGCACGCTCTCTACTGGATCAGCGGCGGCCTGATGCTGAGCGGCGGGGTGCTGGTCGCGCTGTTCGTGGGCGAGGTCAAGCAGCTCGCGCCCGGCCCGTGGCGTCCGCGGCTGCTCAGCAGCCTGCGCGAGCTGGCGCAAGTGCCGCGCATCGTTCCGCTGTTCGTGCTCGCGTTTCTCTTCTCCGTCATGTGGCACGGCAGCATCATCAACATCAGCGTTTTCGTGCTGCAGCTCCTGGACGCGGGCGGCGCGGATGCCGGGGAAGAGGCGTACTGGGTGGGCGCCGCGGCGGTGGCGCTCGCGGTCTCGATGCTGGTCGCGACGCCGGTATGGGGGCGGGTGATCGATCGCTTCGGCTCCGCGCGCGTGCTGGCGTTCGGCGCCGCCGCGACCGCGGTCACCCATCTGCCGCTGCTCGTGCTGGAGACGCCGCTGCAGCTCGTGCTCGCGCGGATCGCGTTCGGGCTGACGGCGGCGGGCCTGCAGACGGCGCTCTTTCACCTCCTCCGCGCGCACGC
>DASWIC010000108.1:0-5693 GCA_036397875.1 Burkholderiales bacterium | reverse complement strand
CCGCGCCAGCACCGCATGGATATTGGTCGGGTCCATCCCGAGCAGGAGCGGCGCGAAGGTCCCGCGGAGCTTCTCCAGGTGGTCCGGCGTCTGCTCCCTGGAGTAGCCCGGCGTGGGGTCGATGTTGCCGAGCCCCGTCACCCCGCCGCTTGCGGTGATGCGCACGATGACGCTCCTCTGCACCGACTTGGTGAGATAGGCGTTCTTGTACTCGCCGATGAGGGGCACCGCCACTCCAAACACTTCCACGCGCTCTATCTTCATGTGGTTTTCCAGTCCGGATGCGCCTTCAGGAACGGAATCAACCCGCCCGCCGCAAGCAACGCCTGCACCTCGGCCGGCAACGGCGGGGTCTCGCGCACGAAGCCGCGCGCGGGGACCGCGACCCGTCCGAGCGCGAGATCGAGCTCGATTTCGTCGTTCTCCGTGATGCCCGCCACGTCGCATTCGACCACCGGCAGGCCGTTGTTGATGCAGTTGCGGAAGAACTGCCGCCCGAAGGAAGCGGCCACGATCGCCCCCACCCCCAGCAGGCGCAGGATGTGCACAGCCTGCTCGCGCGAGGAGTTGTTGCCGAAGTTCTTCCCGGCCACGATCACGTCGCCCCTGGAGAGGCGCCCCGCGAAGCCCGGCGAAAGCTGCTCGAAGACGTGACGGGCGACGGTGGTGTTGTCCCGGCCCGGGTGGTACTTGCTCGAGCAATGCAGGTCCGTATTGATGTCGTCGCCGAGCAGACGCGCTTTGCCGCGGATGAGCGTAGTCATAACCAGTCACCAATCACGAGTCACGCCGCACGCGCCGTGGGCCGCCAGTCTCCGCCCTCGACCGTCCGCGGGTCGGTAATGTGGCCGGTGAGCGCTGACGCCGCGACCGTGGCGGCCGAGCCGATGAAGATCTCGGAATTCGCGTTGCCGAGCCGGCCCTTGAAATTGCGGTTGGCGCTGGAAATCACCACGTCGCCGTCGCCGGTGATGAGGTGCCCGGTGATATTGACGCAGGTGCCGCAGCCCGCGGCCTCGACCGAAGCGCCGGCCTGCGTGAGGGCCTCGATCAGGCCTTCCCGCGCCGCCTGCAGGTACACGTTGCGCGAGGCGGGCGTCACGATCATGCGCACGCCGCGGGCGATGCGGCGGCCTTTCAATATGGCGGCTGCCTGTCGAATGTCGTCGAGCCGACCGTTGGTGCAGGTGCCGATCAGCGCGTAGTCGATGCGCTGGCCCGTGACCTCCGGCGCGCCGACGACGTCGTCGATGCGGTGCTTGCGGGCCACCTGCGGGGGCAGTCTCGCAACATCGATCTCGATGCGCTCGCTATAGCGCGCGTCCGCGTCGGCCTTCACCGGGCGCGGCTCGCGCGCGCCGCGCGCCTCTAGCCAGGCGATGGTCTTCGCGTCCGCTTCCAGCAGCGCGGCCTTGGCGCCCAGCTCGGCGGCATGGTTGGCGAGCGTCATGCGATCGTCGATGTCCATCGCCGCCACGGCCGGCCCCGCGTACTCGATCGCCTTGTAGTTGGCGCCCTCGGCGCCGAGCCGTCCCAGCATGGCGAGCGTGAGGTCCTTGGCCCACACGCCGGGCTGGAGCCGCCCCCCGAGATCGACGCGGATGGTCTCGGGCACACGGAACCAGAGCCTGCCGGTCATCATCACCGCCGCGAGATCGGTGCCCTCGACACCGGTGCCGAAAGCGTTGAACGCGCCGTAGGTGGTCGAATGCGTGTCCGTGCCGGCCACCAGGTCGCCGCAGGTAAAGTGCCCGCCCTCGGGCAGCACCTGGTGGCAGATGCCGTCGCCGACGTCGTAGAGCACCGTGCCGTGCGCATCGGAGAACGCGCGCATCTCGCGGTGAATGTTGGCCGCCTCCGCATTCGGCGGCGGCGAGTAATGGTCCAGCACGAGCGCGGTGCGCGCGGCGAACGGCAGCCGGGGGGCGCCGAGCTCCTCGATGCGCTTCAGGGCATTCGTCGCGCGCCCATCGTGCAACATCGCGAAGTCGACGCGGGCGACCACCACGTCGCCCGCCTTCGCGGGGCGGCTTCCAGAATGTGAACCCAGGATTTTTTCCGCGATGGTCGCGCCCACGCGCATGCGCCTCCTCGAGCGGATAGGATTCTACAGGCTTTCGGGGACCCGTTTCCGGCAGGGGTCCCCCATTGGCGCGCGGGCGGGAGATGTGATAATTAGGACCCAGGACAGCCACTGCCAGGAATATGCCCGCCGCGCCGGAAACCTCTCTTACCGCCTACGTCGCCCGATTCATTACCGAAACGAAAGCATCCCGCATCCCGGCGGAGGTGATGCGACTCGGCAAGCGCTCGATCCTCGACGGCATCGGGCTCGCCCTCGCCGGCAATGCCGCCGAGTCAGGCAGCATCGTGCGCCAGTACCTGAAGACGCTCGGCTGCCCGACCAGCAAGGGCTGCACGGTCATCGGAACCCCGCTCAAGGTGCCGGCACGCTTCGCGGCTTTCGCCAACGGCATCGCGATTCACGCCGACGATTACGACGATACCCAGCTCGCGGTCGCCAAGGACCGCGTCTACGGCCTGCTCACCCACCCCACCGCGCCGGCGCTGCCGCCGGCGCTGGCGCTGGGCGAGCTCGGTGACCGGTCCGGTCTCGACGTGCTCACCGCTTACCAGGTCGCGGTGGAGGTCGAGACCAAGATCGCCGAGGCGATCAACCCGCGCCATTACGACGAGGGCTTCCATTCGACCGCGACGATCGGCGCGATCGGCGCCGCCGCCGGCGCGGCCAAGCTGCTGGGGCTCGACGCCGAGCAGACCCAGCGCGCGGTCGGCATCGGCGCGAGCCAGGCAGCCGGCCTGCGCGAGAGTTTCGGCACCATGACGAAGCCGTTCCATTCGGGACGCTCCGCGGAGAGCGGCGTCGTCGCGGCGGAGTTCGCGAAGCTCGGCTGGACCTCGACGCCGATTGTCCTGGAAGCGGGACGCGGCTTTTTCCAGGCGGCGGGCGGCGGCTACGACCCCGGCGCCATCGAAGGCAAGCTCGGCAATCCCTGGACTTTCGCGTCGCCCGGCGTCTCGATCAAGCCTCACCCCTCGGGATCGCTCACCCACCCCGGCATGGGGCTCATGCTCGATCTCATCCGCCGGCACGATATCCGGCCGCAGCAGGTCGTCCGGGTCAAGGTCGGCACCAACCGCCACATGCCGAACGCGTTGATCCACCACCGGCCGAAGAACGAGCTGCAGGCCAAGTTCAGCATGGAGTTCTGCATGGCCATCCTGCTGCTGGAGCGCAAGGCCGGTCTCGCCGAGTTCACCGACAAGGTCGTGAACCGCCGCGACGTGCAGGCCTTGATCGAGCGGATCGAGTTCGGCGTGCATCCCGAGGCCGAAGCGGCGGGCTACGAGAAGATGACGACCCTCATCGATATCGAGCTGGCGGACGGACGGCGCATCGGCGGCCGCGCCGACTTCGGCAAGGGCAGCCCCGCCAACCCGATGAGCGACGACGAGCTCGCCGCCAAGTTCCGCGAGTGCGCGGCGTGGGGTAAGCTCCCGAAGACGACCTCCGACAAGGTGGTGGAAATGGTGCTCAACCTGGAAAAGCTGAAGAACATCCGCAATCTCACCCGCCTCCTCGCGATAAGCGGCAAGAGTGCGCCGCGCAAGCGGCGCTAGTCGAATCACGACTCACGACATATGGCGAAGCCCATAATCGGCCTGATGCTCGGCGACGCAACCGGCATCGGCCCCGAAATCTGCGCCAAGCTGCTCGCGTCCGGGGCGACGAAGGCGGTCGCCAACGTCGTCGTGGTCGGCGACCGGCGTGTGCTGGAGCTCGGGATGCGGGACGCCGGCGTCGGGCTCGGCTATTCAGTCCATCCGGGCATCGACTCCATACGCTGGCCATCGGAGCTCGCGCCGGTGCTCGACCTCGGAAACATCGACCCGGCCCGCATCCAGCAGGGCGAGCCCTCCGCCGAATCCGGGCGGCTCACCGGCGAGACGCTCAAGTTCATGATCGACCTTGCGGCTGCGGGCAAGCTCGACGGCATCTGCTTCGCCCCGCTCAACAAGGGCGCGCTGCACCAGGGTGGCTGGAAGTATCACGACGAGCACCAGATGTTCGCCAGATTGACGGGTCACGACGGCTTTTTCGGCGAGATGAACGTGATCCAGGAATTCAGTACCTTCCGCGTGACCTCCCACGTCGCGCTGCGCGCGGCGGTCGACCTGGTGACGCCCGAGCGCATCGAGAGCGCGATACGGCTCGCCGACGAGACCCTGCGTGCCGCCGGCCACGCCGGCCCGCGCATCGGCGTCGCGGCGCTCAACCCGCACTGCGGGGAAAACGGCCTCTTCGGCGATGAAGAAATCCGCATCATCCGCCCGACCGTGGACCGGATGCGCGCGGCGGGTGTGAATTGCACCGGCCCCATCTCCTCCGACGCGATCTTCATCCGGGCCCGCCGCGGCGAATTCGACGGCGTGGTGATGATGTACCACGACCAGGGCCAGATCGCGACCAAGCTCCTCGGCTTTAACA
This sequence comes from Burkholderiales bacterium, assembly GCA_036397875.1. Classification (GTDB taxonomy): domain Bacteria; phylum Pseudomonadota; class Gammaproteobacteria; order Burkholderiales; family SG8-41; genus SG8-41. Next base: position 1,183 of record DASWIC010000108.1, on the reverse strand, counting down.
AGGGGGTTACCGTCACCGCCGGCCTGAAGACCGTGTTCACCACGCCGGCGCACGGCACTGCCTACGACATCGTCGGAAAAGGCCGCGCCGATCCCAGCGCGCTGGAGCATGCGTTCCGGCTCGCGGCCCGGCTCGCATCCGGCAATTCAGGCGGCGGATTGCCGCGACCTAACGTGCCGCCTGCCGCGGCCCGCAATGTATGATAATCAGATGGTGAACGGTTCGAACTTGAGGAGAATACGATGAAGATGCGACACGGAACAGCATTGATGATCTGCGGCGCGTTCTTTGGGGCCGCCGTGCCGGGCACGGATGCGCGCGCCGCGGATTGGCCGACCAGGCCAATACGCCTCGTGATCGGCTTCGCGCCGGGCGGCGGCACCGACACCACCTCGCGCGCCCTGAGCACGAAGCTCACGGCCTCGCTCGGCCAGCAGATCATCGTGGACAACCGACCCGGCCACTCGGGCACCATCGCCGCGGACATCGTGGCGAAGGCCACGCCCGACGGTTACACGCTGCTGCTGGGGACCATTGCTCTCGTGGTCAATCCGAGCCTGAGCGCCAAGATGCCGTTCGACACCCTGAAGGACCTCGCGCCGGTGACGCGCGCGGTGGACTCGACGAACATACTCGTGGTTCATCCCTCGGTGCCCGCGAAGTCGGTGAAGGAGCTGATCGCGCTGGCGAAAGTGAAGCCGCTCAACTGCGGCTCCTCGGGCATCGGCGGCACCGGGCACCTCGCGGTGGAGCTGTTCAACCTGCAGGCCGGCACCAAGATCACCCACGTCCCCTACAAGGGCGGCGGGCCCGCGATCGTGGACCTGCTCGGCGGCAACATCCAGCTCATCTTCGCAACTGCCGCGAGCTCGATTGCGCACGTGAAGGCCGGCAAGATCAGACCGCTTGCCGTGACCACTTCGAAGCGCTCTGCGCTGGTGCCCGAGCTGCCAACCGTCGCGGAAGCGGGCCTGCCCGGCTTCGAGGCCAACAACTGGAACGGCTTCCTGGTCCCCGCGAAGACGCCCCGCCCCATCGTCAATCGGCTGAACAAGGAGCTCAGCACCGCGCTCCTGCTGCCCGACATCAAGGATTTCCTGTTCAAGCAGGGGCTCGACGCCGCGCCCGGAAAGCCGGAGGAATTCGGCGCCTACATGAAGTCGGAAATGGCCAAGTGGGCGAA
>DASWIC010000107.1:0-14636 GCA_036397875.1 Burkholderiales bacterium | reverse complement strand
GCGTCACGGCATCTCCGCGTCGCCAGGCGCGCTCGACGTAGGCGCAGTGCTTGCAGCCGGGCGCGGGATCCGGCGGCCGCGGCGCCTCGAGCGTCGCGCGCACCGCGCGCAGCGTGTCCTCGACCCATGCATCGTCGCCGTCGTAGGACAGCAGCCGGATCGTGAACTCGAGGCGCCCGTCGAACGCCGCCCGGTCGCGGCGGCCGTTGCAGTACACGAACCAGCCGCGCCGCGCGATGCTCTCGCCCTGCCGGCGCAGCAGCCACTGGTAGAACTCCATCTGCCGCTTGTAGGCGCCCTGCCACGGCTCGTCGATCGTGACCTCGGCGGCCTTCGACGTCGCCTTGTAGTCGGCGACGATCAGCTCGCCGCTCCCGAGGTCGCGCCACAAATCGTCGATCGCGCCGAATAGCTCCAGCCCGGTGCGCTCGTGCAGCGTCCGCACGCCCCGGAAATTGTTGCGCCAGGTCTCGAGCTGCGGGTGCGCGTGCGGCACCGCATGGATGCCGGCCCCGGTCATGAGCGGGTGCGGCGCGCCTTGCGCGCGGTAGTCGTCGAACTCGCGCTTCAGCAGCGCGTCGACAGCGGAATTGAGATTGAACGGCGGGCCCGACGGCCGCCCGATGCCCAGCCTGCGATCGAGATAGAAACACCTGGGGCAGTCCACGTAGAGCTCGATCTTGGAGCGGCTGAGCGCAAACGACTCGCCCGATCCCGGATCGAAGAGCTTGGAACGGGCCACAAAGTCTGCCTTCTGCCTTCTGCCTTCAGGAGACGCCCTCGACGATCCGCAGCTCCCGCTCCACCGCATCCTTGCCCAGCACCTTCAAGGCTGCCTGGTAGGCGGGGCTGTCGTGCGCCGCGATCGCCTTCTCCAGGCTGTCGAACTCGATCATCACCGTGCGCTGGTTCAAGCCCGCTTCGTAGACCTTGGCCGGCATCCCGCGCACGAGGAAGCGTCCGCCGGCGCCCTGAACTGCCGGCCCGGCGAGCTTCGCGTAGGCCGCGAGCGCGTCCGGGTTCTTGATCGAGCGGTAAAAAGCAATCCAGTATGACTTGGCCATGGAGCCCTCCTGAGGTTGAACGGTACTCGCGGTGGGAAAGCGATCGATTCTACCCGCTACCCTTTGAATGCGCCCGCACAGGGGATAAACTGGACGCGTTGCGAGGAGGAAACCATGAATGCCCTCTCGATTCTGTTCGCTGCCGCTCTTGTCCTGACCGTGACCCCGGATGCAGAGGCCCAGAAGTATCCGACGAGGCCAATAAGATTGATTGCGCCGTTTCCGCCGGGCGGCGGCACGGATATCCTCTCGCGGATCATTGCCGTGCCGGCGACCGAAACGCTGGGCCAGACGGTGGTGGTCGACAACCGGCCCGGGGCCGGTGGCGCGATCGGCGCCGAGCTCGCGGCCCACGCCGAGCCCAACGGCTACACGCTGATACTGGTCTCCAGCAGCTACGCTGCCACCGCCGCCTACCGCAAGCCCACCTACGACCCGATCGACGGCATCGACTCGATCATCCTGATCGGCACGACCGGCCTCCTGATGATCACGCATCCGTCCGTCACCGCGAAGAGCATCCCGGAGCTCATCGCCTACGCCAGGACCAACCCCGGCAAGCTCAATTACGCCTCGGTCGGCACCGGCAGCGTCAGCCATCTTGCGCACGAGTCGTTCCGGCTGGCGACCGGGGTAAACATCGTTCACGTCCCGTTCAAGGGGGGCGGCCCGGCATTGCAGGGCGTGATCGGGAATGAAGTGCAGATCGGCGCCGTCAGCATCGTGCCGACCATTCCCCATGTCCGGGCGGGGCGGTTGCGCGCCATCGGCGTCACCACCCCGAAGCGCTCGGCACTGCTGCCCGATGTCGCCAGCATCGGCGAGACCGTCCGGGGATTCGAAGTGACCCACTGGTACGGCATGTGGGCGCCCAAAGGCACGCCGAAGCCCGTCATCACCCGGTGGAATCAGATCGTCGCGAAACTGCTCGACACCGAAGTCATGAAAAAGCGCGCGCAGGCCGAGGGGCTGGACGCAGCGGGCGGCCCGCCCTCGGAGTTCCAGCTACGCCTGCGTACCGACGTCGAGAAATGGCGTAAGGTGGTCACGGCGGCGAACATCAAGTAACGAACGACCGGCCCGGACCCGCGCTCACAGCGTCGGGCTCTGGTATTCGCCGCCCAGGGCGACGAGCCCCCACGGCGGCAGCTGCGCGTCGGTGCTGAAGCTGAAGTGACCGGCGGCGGCACGCTGGTCGCGGAAGACGCGCTGCAGCGGAGTGTGGTCGTAGATGCCGTTGGCGCCGGCCATCTCATGCAGCGAGTCCACCGCCTCCACGGTGAGCTTCGCCGCCATCGCGGCGTTGCGCTTGTAGCGCAGCCGCGTTTCGACGTCGAGCGCGCCCCCCGCCTCGTAGATGCGAATGGCCTCCAGCACGTCGTTGCGCAGCAACAGCCCGGCCGCGTCGATTTTCGCCCCCGCCGCGCCGATGCGCAGCTGCACCGTCTGGAAATCGCGCATTCTCGCCCCCTGGTAGCTGGTGCTGCGCGATTTCACCAGCTCGATCGCGATCTCCAGCGCCGCGCGCGCGTTGCCCACCAGGCAGCCGCCGATGCCGTGGCCGCCCAGCGCCGAGATCGGGATGCGGTTGTGGGGATTGGAGTTGTGCTTCAGCCCCGGCCAGGTATGCCCGGGCTTGCCGACCTGCATGGAGATCGTCCGGTACGCGGGAACGAAAACGTCCTTGCAGCGCACCGTCTTGCTGCTGGTCGCGCGCATGCCGAGCACGTGCCAGTCGTCCACCACCTCGTAGTCCGCGAGCGGAACCAGGCAGAACAGGTAGTCGACGGCCTCACCGCCCTCGCGCAGCACGCAGGCGAGGAGGTTCCAGTCGGAGTGGTCGGTGCCCGAGGAGAAGTTCCATTCGCCCGACAGCATCACGCCCCCGTCCACCGGCACGCCGTGGCCCTGCTGGAAGGCAATGCCGGAGGCAACGCACACATCCGGGTTCGGCCCCCACACTTCTTCTTGTGCCTTCCTCTCGTACCAGCCGACGGTACGGTGGTGGGAGGCGAGGTTGTGCACCGTCCAGCCCACGGAGATATCGCCGCGTGAGAGCATTTCCGGCATGTCGTAGTAGGCGATGAAGGGCAGCTCCATCCCGCCCCATGTCTTGGGCTGCAGGTAGCGGATGAGCCCGCTGCGGTTGAGCGCCTCCATCACCGGCGGCGTGAGCCTCCGCGCGCTCTCGCATTCCGCAGCGTGGCCGCGTAAAAAAGGAATCAGCTCGCGCGCCCGGCGCATCGCCTCCTCGTAGCCCACCCCGGAAAAATCCGCGGCCGGCGGCGCGGCGCCGTGCTGCGTGCTGTTCCGCGCTCCCGTCATCCCGTCACTGCGTGCGGACATGCGGCCATCTCAAAAGAAAACGCCCCGTGGACACACAAGGTCCCCGGGGCGCTGTTACCCAGGCACGCCGGCTCAGCGCCGGTCGAACGTCCTTCCGTTGCAGGTTGATCCACTGTTCGAGCCGTGCTGTCCGGTACTGCCTTGATGGTCTCTCACGGGATCACCTCCTTTCGTGGTTGACGAGCCGCTAGTCTATCAAACTCTCCGATGGCATACTGCCCGCTGCCCGTCACGCGACGTCACAGGAGGGAACGATGCCCGCGAAGCACATCAGGATCCGCTCGAGGAACGGCGGCGAATTCGACTGCTACCTTGCGACGCCCGCAGGCGCCGGAAAGGTCCCGGCCATCGTGCTTGCCAGCGCCGTTCATGGCGTCGACCAGGACATGCGCGCGATTGCCGACCAGTTTGCATCCCAGGGCTATATTGCAGCGGCGCCCGATCTCTTCTGGCGCACGGTCCCGGGCCCGCTCGCGCGCGACGACGACCGCTCGAAAACGCGCTCGCAGCCCCGCCTGGAGAAGATCCGCACCGGCGAAGCCGACATGGCGGACACCCTGGCCGAGGTGCGCAAGCTCCCGCAGTTCAATGGGCGCGCGGCGGCGATGGGTTTCTGCTACGGCGGCCCCTACGCGATTCTCGGGCCCAAGCGCCTGGGCTACGACGCGGGCATCGCCTGCCACGGCACGCAGCTGGGGGACTTCGTCAAGGATCTGGAGGGCGTGAGCCAGCCGGTGTGCATCATCTGGGGCGACCAGGACCACGCGGCGCCGCCCGAAGTGCAAAAGGCCTATCGCGAGGTGCCCTCACGCATGAAAAACGTCGAGGTGCACATCTTCCCCGGCGTGCTCCACGGCTACATGATGCCGGGCAACGCGAAGGCGTTTCACCGGGAGACCTGCGACTTTTCCATGGCGCGCGCGCTCGCGATCCTGAACGGCCTGCGCGGCGCGGGGGAGTCGCTGCGCAAGGCCGGCTGATCAACCGTCATCGCCACCCAGCCTGTCCTAAGCGAGCCTGTCCTGAGCTTGTCGAAGGGTCGAAAGGTCACTCGTCACTGACCTAGTGGCAAGCGCGCGCTCGAGCACGCGCGCGACGTGAACAGCTGAACGGCGCGACCCGTCCCGGATCTGGTGCCGGCAGCTCGTCCCGTCGGCGACGATCAGCTCGCCGGCGGCGGCCATGCGCACCCGCGGCAGCAGCGCAAGCTCGGCCATCTTCATGGACACGTCGTAATGCTCGGCTTCATAGCCGAACGCTCCCGCCATGCCGCAGCAGCTCGACTCGATTACCTCCACCTCCAGCCCGGGAACCAGCGCGAGCGCCTTGCGCACGGCCGGCATCGCGTCGAGCGCCTTCTGGTGGCAATGGCCGTGGAGCAGCGCTTTCTTTTCCGGCAGCGGCGCGAGCTTCAGGGCGAGCCGCCCCGCTTCGTGCTCGCGCGCAAGGAACTCCTCGAGCAGAAAGGCGTTCATCGCCAGCTCGGCACTTGCGACGCCCGGCGCCAGCGAAAGGAATTCGTCGCGCAGGCCGAGCAGGCAGGAGGGCTCGAGCCCGACCACTGGAACGCCGCGCTCGACGTAGGGACTGAGCGTCTCGATGACGCGGCGCGCTTCGATCCTCGCCTCCTCCACCAGCCCGGCGGCGAGGAAGGTGCGGCCGCAGCAGAGGGGGCGGCCGCCGTCCACGGCTTGCGGCATGCGCACGGCGTAACCCCCAGCCTGCAGCACCGCGAGCGCGGCGCGGGCGTTTTCCGGCTCGAAGTAACGGTTGAAGGTGTCGACCAGCAGCACCACCTCCAATCCCCCCGCTTCGCTTCCCCCCTTTGGCAAAGGGGGGCTAGGGGGAGCAGTCATTCCCCCCTTTGGCAAAGGGGGGCTAGGGGGGATTTGGTCGCGCCGCCACTTCGGCAGCGAGCGTTCGGGCGCGAAGCCGAGCCACTGCTTCGAGACGGATTGCAATGCATTGGCAAGCGGCGCGACGCGCGCGGCCCACGGCGCGTATCTCGGCAGATAGGCAACCAGCCGGTCCCGGACCGGCAATGCGTGGCGCTGCCGGTAGTGATGGAGGAATTCCACCTTCATCTTCGCCATGTCCACGCCGGTCGGGCACTCGCGCCGGCAGCCCTTGCACGAGACGCACAGCTCGAGCGTCGCGTAGAGCTCGTCGGAGCCGAGCGCGTCCTCATTTGCGTTAACCTCGAGCTGCCCGGAGAGCGCGAGCCGCAGCGTGTTGGCGCGCCCGCGCGTGAGATGCCGCTCCTCGCGCGTGACGCGGTAGGACGGGCACATGGTCCCGGCGTCGAACTTGCGGCAGTGGCCATTGTTGTTGCACATCTCCACCGCCTTGGCGAAACCCTCGCCGCGGTGGCCCGCACCCGCCTCGTGCTCCGACCAGTCGAGCGCGGTCTTGATCGGGATCGTCTTGTAGCCCGGCGGAAAGCGGAAGAGCGAGCGATCGTCCTGCCGGGAGGGCCGCACGATCTTGCCGGGGTTGAGCAGCCCCCTGGGGTCGAAGAGGTCCTTGATCTCCTCGAACGCGCGCGTCAGCTTCGGGCCGAAGAACGGCTCGATCCACTCCGAGCGCACCAGGCCGTCGCCGTGCTCGCCGGAGTAGGCGCCCTTGTAGTGCTTCACCAGCTCCGCCGCCTCTTCGGCGATGGCGCGCATCTTCACCGCGCCGTCCGCCCGCATGTCGAGAATGGGACGGACGTGGAGGCAACCGACGGAGGCATGCGCGTACCAGGTGCCCTTCGTGCCGTGCTTCTCGAACACGCGCGTCAGGCGGTCGGTGTATTCGGCGAGATGCTCGAGCGGCACCGCGCAGTCCTCGATGAAGGACACCGGCTTGCCGTCGCCTTTCATCGACATCATGATGTTGAGCCCCGCCTTCCTCACCTCCCACACGTCGCGCTGCGCCCGGGGGTCGGTGATCTCGACGACGCCTCCCGGGAAACCGAGTTCGCCCATCAGCTCGACGAGCTGCCGGAGCTTGCGCACCTGCTCGTCGCGGTCGTCGCCTGCGAACTCCACCAGGAGGATCGCGTCCGGATCGCCCCGAATCGCCTGCTCCACGGTGGCGCGGAAGGCGGGATTCGCGCGCGCGAGCCCGATCATCGTGCGGTCCACCAGCTCCACCGCGGCAGGCCCCAGCTTCACGATGTGCCGCGGCGCCTCCATTGCCTGGATAAAGGTCGGGAAATGGCAGACACCGAGCGCCCGGTGCTTCGGGATCGGCGAAAGATTGAGGTGGATGCGGCGCGAGTACGCGAGCGTGCCTTCCGATCCGACCAGCAGATGCGCCATATTGCAGGGCACTTCGTTCATCCGGTCCAGGTTATAGCCGCCGACGCGGCGCAGGAGCTTCGGCACGCGGTGCTCGATCTCTTCCGCTTCACGCGCGGCGATGGACCGGATTCGCCCCACCAGCTCGGCGTAGCGCTTCGGTCCGGCGGGCGCGCCCGCGTCCGCCGGCACTTCCCCGAACTCGTACTCCGATCCGTCGGCGAGCACGGCGTCGATGCCGCGCACGTTGTGCACCATGTTGCCGTAGCGGATCGAGCGCGAGCCGCAGGAATTGTTGCCGGCCATGCCGCCGATCGTCGCCTGTGCGCTGGTCGAAACGTCCACCGGGTACCACAGCCCGTGCGGCCTCAGGGTTGCGTTCAGCTGGTCGAGCACGACGCCGGGCTGCACCGTCACGGTGCGCGCGTCCGGGTCGAGCTGGAGGATCCGGTCGAGGTGCTTCGAGTGATCGATGACGAGCGCGGCGCCCACGGTCTGGCCGCATTGCGAGGTGCCGCCGCCGCGCGGCAGGACCGGCACGCCCTCCTCGATCGCAATGCGGAAGGCCGCGAGCGCGTCCTCCTCGGTCTGCGGCACCACCACGCCGACCGGCTCGATCTGGTAGATCGATGCATCGGTCGAGTAGCGCCCGCGGGACGCCGCGTCGAACAATACCGCGCCTCGGACCTCTCGCCTAAGCCGCGCGGCCAGCGCCGGATCACCGGGTTGGACTTGGCGAGAGGTCATGGGCGCGGGTGACTTCGTCACTCTTCAAAGATGGCTCATATACTCTGGGCCTATAATACCCTCTCACCCCCGGAGAAACGCGATGAAGTACCAGAGCGGCCGCCATTTCCTGCAGATACCCGGCCCGACGAACGTGCCGGAGCGAGTGCTGCGCGCGATCGACAGCGCGACCGTGGACCACCGCGGGCCCGAGTTCCAGGAGATGAGCCGGGAAGTGCTGGCGGGCCTGAAGCGCGTCTTCAAGACGAAGGGCCCGGTCGTGATCTTCCCGGCGTCCGGCACCGGCGCGTGGGAGGCGGCGCTCGTCAACACGCTCTCCCCGGGAGACCGCGTGCTCATGTTCGAGACCGGCCACTTCGCGACCCTGTGGCTCAACATGGCGAAGCGCCTGGGCCTCGACCCGGTGTTCGTGCCCGGCGACTGGCGCCGCGGCGTGGATCCCGCGCAGGTCGAAGCGAAGCTCGCCGAGGACAAGGGCCGGCAGATCAAGTCGGTGATGGCGGTGCACAACGAAACGTCCACCGGCGTCACGACGCGCATCGGTGACGTGCGGAAGGCCATCGACCGCGCGCAGCACCCGGCGCTCTTCATGGTGGACACCATATCCTCGCTCGCCTCCATGGACTACCGCCACGACGAGTGGGGCGTCGACGTGACCGTCGCCGGCTCGCAGAAGGGACTGATGCTCCCGCCCGGGCTCTCATTCAACGCGGTCTCCGACAAGGCGCTGGCGGCGTCGAAGTCGGCGAAGCTGCCGCGCGCCTACTGGAACTGGGAAGAGATGATCGCTTCCAACAAGGACGGGTGGTTTCCCTACACGCCGGCGACGAACCTGCTCTACGGCCTGCGGGTCGCGCTGCAGATGCTGCTCGAAGAGGAAGGGCTGGAGAACGTCTTCAAGCGTCACGACCGTCACGCCGAGGCGACGCGCCGCGCGGTGCGCGCGTGGGGGCTGGAAATCCTGTGCGCGAACCCCGCCGAGTACTCGAGCTCGCTCACGGCGGTGCTGATGCCGGAGGGCCACAGCGAGATCGCCTTCCGCCAGGTCGTGCTCGACCACTTCAACCTCTCGCTCGGCTCCGGGCTGACCAGGCTCCGCGACAAGGTGTTCCGCATCGGGCATCTCGGGGACTTCAACGACTTGATGCTGTGCGGGACGCTCGCCGGCATCGAGATGGGTCTGGAGCTCGCCCGGGTGCCGCACAAAAAAGGCGGCGTCGACGCCGCCATGTCCTACCTCGCGTCGCAGCCCGCCGCTGCCGCCACGAAGAAACGCGCAGCGGCCTGAGCGCCGCGCCGCGCGAAGGATGAAGCTGCGCGACCGCATCGGCGTCGATCTCGGCCGCAAGATCCGCCTCGAGGCGGGCATCGAGTGGGCGGCGAAGAACGGCGTCCGCTTCATCGACGTCCAGCTCGACACCGCGGAGAACGCGCTGCCCACGTTCGATGCAAAGCGTTGCGCCGCGGTGCGCAAGCTGCTCGAAAAGCACCGCATCCGGCTGGGGCTTCATACGAATTCTGCGGTCAACGTCGCCGAGTACTCGCCGCACGTGGCGGATGCGGTCACCGACTACCTGAAGCGCTACGTGGACCTTTTCCCGAAGCTCGGCGCGAGCTGGATGGTGGTGCACGCCGGCTACCATTTCACGAAGGACAAGGCACTGCGCATGAAGGCCGGCCGCGAGCGCCTGCAGCGCGTCGTCGCCCACGCCGAGAAGCGCAAGGCGCTGGTCCTCCTCGAGAATCTCAACAAGGAGCCGGAGGACGCCGAGGTGCACTACCTCGCGCACACGATCGAGGAGTGGCAGTACTACTGGGACATCCGGTCGGCCGCCTTCAAGCTCTCCTTTACCGCCAACCACGCGCACCTCGTGCCGGACGGGATCGAGGGGTTCGTGAAAGCGCTCGACTTCAGGCGGGTGGGCGAGGTGCGGCTCGCCGACTGTTACCGCAATGGCCACGAGATTCACCTCAAGCCCGGCGCGGGCAACCTCGACTTCGGCCAGATGTTCCGCTTGATCGAGGGCAAGGGGTACAAGGGCCATTACACCAACGCCTTCGGCTCGCTCGGCGACATGCTCGCCGGGCGCGACCATCTCGTCGACAAGGCGCGCGAGGCCGGCGTGCCCGTGGACTGACCCCTCCCCCCGTTCGCGGAAAAGCGGTATGCTGTGGTCCGGCGTTCATATTGTGGAACGCCGGCATGGCGCCATTGCTCGTCCAACGGCCGCGCGCCGACCGCGGGCACCGGCCGATGCGACAAATAAAACACCGAGGAGAAAATCATGGTACGCACGGTACTCGCTTCACTGGTCTCAGCGCTGCTCCCCATTCTTGCGCCCGCCGCCGGCGCACAGGATTATCCGACCCGGCCGATCCGCCTCGTGGTGCCGTTTGCCCCCGGCGGCGGCACCGATATCAACTCCCGCATCCTGGCCGAGCCGCTCGGCAAGGCGCTCGGCCAGACCGTGGTGGTGGACAACCGCCCCGGCGCCTCGAGCATCATCGGCACCGACATCGTCTCGAAGGCGACGCCCGACGGCTACACGCTGCTGATGAACACGATCAGCATGGCGATCAACACCGCGGTCTACCGGAAGCTGCCGTTCGACGTCCGGCGCGACCTCGCCCCGATCTCGCTCGTATCGGATCAGCCCAACATTGTGGTCGCGCATCCCACGCTCCCCGCGAAGACGCTCCAGGAATTTGCCACCCTCGCGCGCTCCCAGCCGGGCAAGCTCACGTTCGGCACGCCCGGCCCCGGCACCGGCATACACCTTGCGAGCGAGCTGCTGCTGATGAAGATCAACGCGGAACTGGTGCACGTGCCGTACAAAGGCACCGGACCGGCGCTCACGGCGCTGCTCGGCAACCAGATTTCGGTTTATGTGTCGACATTTGCTTCCGCCCTGCCGCACGTGAAGGCGGGACGCCTGCGCGCCTACGCCGTCACGACCGCCAAGCGCGCCGCGCCGCTGCCCGACGTGCCCACGGCCGGGGAAGCGGGCGTGCCGGACTATGTCTACGCCACGTGGTACGGCTTGCTTGCACCGGCCGGCACGCCGCGGCGTATCGTCGACAAGCTCAACCAGGCGACGGTCGCGGCCCTTCATTCCCCGGAGTTGAGGAAAGTGTTCGCTACCCAGGGCCTGAATCCCACGCCCTCCACGCCCGCGCAGTTCACGAGCTACCTCCGATCCGAGGTCAAGAAATGGACAGGGGTGGTCCGTACCGCCAAGATCGAGCAGCAGTAACGAAGGAGGATTCATGCGCCACCGTCTCGTCGTCGCCGCGCTCGCCGCTGTATGCACCCTTGCGCCGCAGCTCGCCGCCAGCCAGGCCTATCCCGGCAAGGCCATCCGCTTCATCGTGCCCTTCGCCCCCGGCGGCGGCAACGACATCCTCGGCCGCATCGTCGCGCAAAAGCTCAGCCAGTCTTTCGGCGTGCCGGTCGTCGTCGACAACCGCCCCGGCGCGGGCGGCACCCTTGGAACCGATATCACCGCCAAGTCGCAGCCGGACGGCTACACGCTCCTCATCAATAATCTCAGCGTCGCCGTCAACGTGACGCTGTACTCGAAGCTGCCGTTCGATCCCCTCAAGAATCTGCAGACGATCTCGCTGGTCGGGCGCCAGCCGAACATCCTCGTCGTGCATCCCACGTTGCCGGCGAAGTCGTGGCGGGAGCTGCAGGCGCTCGCGAAGAAGAACCCCGGCCAGCTGGCGTTCTCCTCCGGGGGCGTGGGCTCCAGCTCGCACCTCGCCGGCGAGCTGCTGAAGGTCGTCGCGGGCATCGACATGGTGCACGTGCCCTACAAGGGCATGGGGCCCGCCCTCATCGACTTGATCAGCGGCCAGGTCCAGCTCGCCATGGCGACCCTGGCATCGGCGCTTCCCCATGTCCGCAGCCAACGCATGCGGCCGCTCGCGGTGTCCACCGCCGAGCGCGTAGCGGTCGTGCCCGACGTGCCGACACTGCGGGAAGCGGGACTGCGCGAGTACGAGCACAGCACGTGGTACGGCCTCTTCGTGCCGGCGGGCACGCCGCGGCCGGTCGTCGAGCGGCTGAACGACACGGTGAGAAAAATCGTCACCTCGGACGACGTCAAGCAGAAGTTCAGTCCCCAGGGGGTCGAGCCCGCTTCCAACTCGCCGGAAGAATTCCGGGCGTTCCTCACCGCCGAAATCGCGAAGTGGGCCAAGGTCGTCAAGGGGGCGGGCCTGCGCGCCAACTGACCCCTCGCCTTTCGACCCGGCCGGGACAGGTTTTGCCCCCATTCCCGCCATCCGGAAAGGGCCCCGGCCTTGTGAAAGTGCACCGATCAGGCTAACGTAACCATCCCGCGCCGGCAGCCGCCGGCGCCTCGAAAACGATCAAATTCATCAACCAGGAGGAGTCCCATGTTCCGTTTCAATCTGGTCCGGGTACTGCCGCTCGCCGCGCTGCTCGCCATCGGGTCGGCGCACGCCCAAACGGAGATCAAGTTCGGCCATGTCGGCAATCCCGGCTCGCTCTTCGCGAAGTCGGCCGAAGAGTTCGCCAAACGCGCCAACGCCAAGCTCGGCAGCAAGGCCAAGGTCGTGGTATTCGGATCGAGCCAGTTGGGCGGCGACAAGGAGCTGCTCCAGAAGCTCAAGCTCGGCACGGTGGATCTCGCGCTGCCTTCGACCGTCATGTCGTCCGAGTCCGATCTCTTCGGGATCTTCGAGATGCCGTATCTGGTCAAGGACCGCAAGCACATGAACGCCATCGAGAAGGCCGTCGTCTGGCCGTCGCTCGCGCCCGCGGTCGAGAAAAAGGGCCTCAAGATCATCGCGGTGTGGGAGAACGGCTACCGCCACATCACCAATAACAAGCGCCCGATCAATCTGCCCAAGGACCTGGACGGCATCAAGCTGCGCACGCCGGAAGGCAAGTGGCGGGTGAAGATGTTCCAGGCCTACGGCGCGAACCCGAGCCCCCTGAAGTTCTCCGAGGTGTTCACCGCGCTGAAGACCGGGGTGTTCGACGGCCAGGAGAATCCGTTCTCGCAGATCTACAGTGGCAAGTTCCACGAAGTGCAGAAGTACATCTCGCTCACCGGCCACGTCTACACGCCGGCCTACGTCACCGTCGGCACCAAGAAGTGGGCGTCGCTCCCGGCCGACGTGCGCAAGACGCTCGAAGCCGTCGCCAAGGACACGCAGAAGTTCGTGTACGCGACCGCCGCCAAGGACGAGACCGAGCTGCTCGTCAAGATCAAGGCCGCGGGCGTGCAGGTGAACGAGCCGGACAAGGCGGCGTTTGTCAGGGCCAGCAAGGCGGTGTACGACGAATTCGGCCAATCGGTGAAGGGCTCCAAGTCGCTCATCGACAAATCGCTCGCGCTCGCCAAGTAAATCGGTATTGGATCATGGATGACGGGGAGTGCGTTGCCCCGTCGTCCATCACTCCTCACTCATCACTGATCCGTGATGCTCGCGCGCGTACGCTCCCTCTACGAAAAGCTGCTGGAGGCGATCGCCTTCGTGCTGATGGTGGCGCTCGCGACCGAGGTGACGCTGGGCGTCGTCTTCCGCACTCTCGGCGCGTCGCTGGTCTGGTACGACGAGATCGCTGCGATCAACCTCACCTGGATTACCTTCTACGGCTCGGCGCTGGCGGCGCTGCGCGGCGCGCACATCGGGGTGCCGAGCCTCGTTGACGCCATGCCGCGGTCCGCACGGCTCGCCGTGACGCTCGTCGCCGAGGCATTCGTGATCGGTTTCTTCGTGCTCCTGGCGTGGGTCGGCATCTCGGTGCTCGACGTGCTCGCCACCGATTTCCTCGTGAGCATCCCCGAGGTGTCGGTCATGTACACCCAGTCGGTGATCCCGATCGGGGCCACCCTGTTCGTGATCGCCGAGCTTCTGCGGCTGCCCGAGCTGTTGCGGGCGGCCGGGGCCGGCAACGGGGGGGCGCGGTAATGGGAACCCTGCTGCTGCTGGTCGGCTTGCTCGCCCTGGTGCTGATCAACGTGCCGATCGCGGTCGCGCTGGGAATCGCAGCCGTGGTTGCGATCCTCGTCTCGCACGGCACCGACTCGCTGCCGAACATGGCGATCGACATGTACAACGGGGCGAACAATTTCCCGCTGATCGCGATACCGCTCTTCATTCTCGCGGGCGCGATCATGAACACGTCGGGAATATCACGGCGCCTGATCGCGTTCGCCTCGGCGCTGCTGGGTTTCGTGCGCGGCGGGCTCGCGATGGTGAACATCGGCGCCTCGATGTTCTTTGCGGAGATCTCCGGCTCGGCGGTCGCCGACGTCGCCGCGCTCGGCTCGGTGCTGATGCCGGCGATGAAGAAACGGGGCTATCCAGGTCCGTTCACGGCGGCGGTAACCTCGTCGTCGGCCTCGCTCGCGATCATCATCCCGCCGTCGATCCCGATGATTCTCTACGCGGTCATGGCCGACGCTTCGGTCGTGCAGCTCTTCGTCGCCGGGATCATTCCCGGAATCATCGGCGGATTCCTGATGATGGGGGTCTCCTATTGGTACGCGGTGCGCTACAACTGGCCGGTCGAGGAAGCCTTCAACCTTCGCAACCTGTGGCGCACCTTCAAGGATGCGGCGCTCGCGTTCCTGCTTCCGGTCATCATCCTCGGCGGCATCTTCGGCGGTTTTGTCACCGCGACCGAGGGCGCGGGGCTCGCCGTCATCGCCGCGATCGGCGTCGGGCTCATCTATCGCGAAATCAACTGGAAGCTGCTGCACACGGCGATCGTCGACGGCGTCGTGCAGACGGCGGTGGTCATGCTGCTGGTCGCCTCCAGCGCGCTGCTCGGCGTCTATCTCACGGAGGCGCAGGTGCCGCAGCAGCTCGCGGCCGGCATCGCGAGCCTCACCAGCAATCCCTACGCCGTGCTCGCGCTGCTGAACGTATTCTTCCTCGTCGTCGGGCTGTTCCTGCATTCCGCCGCAGCCATCATCCTCGTGGTTCCGATCGTCATGCCGCTGGTGAACACGGTCGGCATCGACCCCGTGCATTTCGGGCTGGTGGTGACGCTCAACCTCGCGATCGGCCAGCAGACCCCGCCGGTGGCGAGCGTGCTCATGACCGCGTGCTCGATCGCGAAGGAGAACATCTGGGACGTAACCAGGGCCAACCTGCCGTTCATCGGCGTGCTGCTCGCGGTGCTGCTGCTCATCACCTACGTTCCGGCGATCCC
>DASWIC010000106.1:0-26167 GCA_036397875.1 Burkholderiales bacterium | reverse complement strand
GAACCGGGACTACGTGGTCAACCCCGAAGCGCTCGGCAAGGACCTATAATCAAGTTGACAAGGCGCACGGCAGCTTCGCGCGCCCGACGCGGACGAAACACCGCAATCTTCCGAAGGGAGCGAACAGCATGGCATCAGGATTGAAACCGATACGGCGCCTAGTCACCGGCAACGACGCGCGTGGAAAGTCTAAGGTCGCATGGGACGGCCCGGCACCGAACGCGCACGAGGCGTCGATGGGCGCGGGTCGCGGCCACACCGATTTCTGGGTGTGGAACGATACGCCCGCCCCGCTCTCCGGCGAGCACGACGACGGCAATCTCCCGTACATCTTCGCGGGTCCCCGCAACGGCGGGCACCTGCGCGTCGTGCAATCGCGCAACCGTCCGGCGGACTACGACCCGGCGAAGGATCCGGATGCGATTGCGCCCCACCCGCCGGAATTCCGGAAGGGAAGCAACGGCATCTGGGACCGCGGCGGCAACAACATGTTCTCCTCGGCGATGCACAAGACCGAGACCATCGACTACGGCATCATGCTGACCGGCGAGCGCATTCTGACGCTCGATGACTGCGAACTGGTGATGAAGCCGGGCGACATCGTGTGCCAGATCGGCGCCTGGCACCAGTGGTCGAGCCCGAAGGAAGGCGCGCAAATGGCCTTTGACATGTTCGCGGCGCGCTTCGTGGATGGCGCGGCCGGCCTCGCGCAGGGCAACGACAAACCGATCCGCCCTGATCAGAAACTGAAGCTTCCGGAGGGCGTGAAACCCGCGCGCAGAATCGTCACCATCGATCGCGAGCCCGGCAAGGGCAGCCTGGTGAGCGACGGGCCGACGCCCGATGTGCGGTTCGACCCGGCGCGCCCCGGCTTTGCCTCAGCGCGCCTGTGGGTCACCGACAGCACGCCGGCGAAGATCGTCTACGAATCTTTGCACCTGCCGCACACGATCGAACCGCCCCGGAACGGCTCGGTGTGCCGCGTCGTCACGTTTCCACCCGACGACAACTGGAAAGGCAAGGTCGGCGCAAAAGAGGTGCAGGCGTATTTCCAGGCGATGGGTTCACCCGGCGCATCGACCTACTCGCCACAGGCGCCGCACCCGTACATGCAGAAAACGCGCACCCTCGAATTCGGCCTCGTGCTGGACGGCGAGATCGTGCTGGTGCTCGATACGCAGGAAGTACGGCTCAAGGCCGGCGACATCATCATCCAGCGCGGCACCAACCACGCATGGAGCAACCGCTCAACGAAGCCCGCGGTGGTCGCAATCGCCTCGCACGACGGCGTCGCCTGAGATTCCGGCGAAATATTTCAGGGGTCAATTGGCGCGGATGCCGGCGCTCTTGAAAACCTTATCCAGGCGCGTCGTTTCAGCTTTGATTTCTGCCGCAAACACCTGGGGTGTGCTGGCGACGACTTCCGCGCCGGTGCTGAAAAAGCGCTCCCGGGTCTCCGGCGCGGTGAGCACCTTGATGATTTCCTGATGCAGGCGCTTCAAGATGGCGGCAGGCGTCTTGGCAGGCGGGCGCGGGCGTCACCACTCCTGTAGCTGGTGAGAGAGAGCGAATAGCCAGTCGTGCAGTTGACGGGCCAGTGCGCCACCGAAGCGAATGCCCAGTTCAACACTCAAGTCCATCCCACTACCTGTAAAGTTGGCGCTTCCAAGGTATGCATCATGGCGATCTGCCACCAGTGCTTTCGCATGGAGCAAAGGTGTACGGTGCCCGGAGGCGGGAGGAGAGAGAAGTAAACAGCGCGCATTGCGACCGTTGAGCATGGCAGAGAAAGTGTGGAGTGCTTCCAGCGCCTCGGGGGCGTGATCCTTCCGAGGCTGAGTCAGAACGGTTACAGTGACGCCGGTAAAGTCCGGCCGGACAACCCGGTGGACCAGAGCCTCAACCCCTTGGACTGACCAATACGGGTTGATGAGGATAATTTCCTCTTTGGCATACCCCATCAGGGATGCCAAAGCGTCCAAAATTGTCCCGGACCATATTCCGGTATCCGACGAGACAACTCGCATGGAACTCTCCATGCTGTCCGGGAGGCTGCATACCAATCGCGGCGCGAAGTCTTCAGGTTTGTCATCTTGGCTAGGATCGTTATGCGCCATGCGAAAAGCATCCCAAGGCAGTGTGAGGGTTGCCCGGTTCATCAGATGGTCCGGCAAAGCGCCTAAAATTTCCTGTTCGACCTCATTTGCGTACCGGCGCGGAGGCGACGACGTCGGATTGGTGATCCTAAGATTGACGCGTGCGGTCAATTCGGCCGCGAGCACCAACGCTGTCTGGCGTGGCACTCGCTCCATGAGCCCCGCCAACTTTTGCATGAGGACTTTGTAGGTGTCAGGAGCTTCCATCCCAGAACCCCCGCGTGAGCGTCATCGCATGATCGCGATCTACATTGCCACCATGAAGATAGGCCCGAGAGAGTCCGTGATTAAAGGTCTCGCAACCGATCACGGTCTGAATGCATCCGCTGCATGACCTGCGCATGGAGCTGTGAGACCAGTCCGCCGACCGTCCTGCTCAACGCAATGTACTGAACCACTTGAGAGTAATAGGATTCACCACTTGTGACAGGCGTCCCCCGCTTACTAGTCTCCGCTGCTCCCGCAAACTCACGCGAGCAGCTCGGACAATCATCCTGCAAGGCACCCGCCAGTCGCTCCCCTGTATCGACGTCAAAAAATGAGTTATAGAAGAAGGCGCCTCCAACATCCCTGAATCCGATGTTTTCCTTGCGGCGTGCTGTGTGAGGGACGTGGATCGGTCCTATAAAACCACATCGATGCACGGCGACATGGGGAATCTGGTGCATATGCCCGCCGCAGCCCGTGCGCTTACACAAGATAAACGTTCTACCCTTCGGTCCTCTGATGCGACGAAGTAGCGCGCTGTTCAGACGCTCCTCTTTCAGTCGGGGGTCATAAAAATCGATGACGCTGCAGATGCCGCACCGCAGCAGCAGCGGATAGAGCCCGTTGATCCGAAAGGATACTTCCGTCACCGCCGGTCCAGCGTCGATATCCGAAGTTTGAAGATCAAGACAACGTCCGGTTTCGCGAACACTGCGCATTCACTTCCATTGGGATCCGGAGTCGCATCAGATTGTGGTCCACCACGCCGGCGAGCACTTCCCGAAGCTCACGGTGCTGGAAAACGTGCTCCTCGCGATCGGGGGGCTGCGCCGGACGAAGCTCGTGATGTGGCGCCCGCTTTCTTCGTACCGCGAGCTCCACGACAAGGCGCGGCGCCTGCTCGCGGACGCCGGATACTGGGACCGGAAGAACGTGGAGGTGAGAAACCTGTCGCACGGCGAGCAGCGCCAGGTCGAGATCGTGCTCGGTCTCGCGGGCGATCCGAGGATCCTGCTGCTCGATGAACCGGCGGCAGGGCTCGCCTCGGGCGAGTCGCGCGAAATGGCCGAGTTTCTGAAGCGGCTCGATCCCGCACTCGCCATCGTTCTCATCGAGCATGACATGGACGTGGTGTTCGAAGTCGTGAGTCACATTTCCGTGCTGCATTTCGGCCGGGTCGTGGAGGAAGGAGCGACCCAGGACATCCGCCGGAGCGCGAAGGTGCAGGAAATTTATCTCGGAACGGGCTGATTCCCGCATTCAAATGGCGATCCTGGAAGTCGAGGACATGCACACCTACTACGGCGACGCCTACGTGCTCCAGGGGCTGTCCCTGGAGCTGCAGGAGGGGCAGATACTGGGGCTGCTCGGGCGCAACGGCGTGGGCAAGACGACGCTCGTCAATTCGGTCGTGGGCTTCAATCCGCCGCGCCGCGGGAGAATTCTCTTCCGGGGCGTCGATATCACTCACGTGTCCTCGTTCGAGACGGTGCGCAGCGGGATGGGACTGGTGCCGCAGGGCCGCCGCGTCTTTCCGTCGCTCACTGTGGAGGAGAACCTGGAGGTTGCGGAACGGGGGAACGGACGCCGGGGATGGAGCCTCGAGCGCGTTTACGCGCTGTTCCCGCGCCTGAAGGAGCGGCGCGGCCAGCGCGCAAAGACGCTCTCGGGAGGCGAGCAGCAGATGCTCGCGATTGGCCGCGGGCTCATGACCAATCCGGATTGCCTGATCATGGACGAGCCCTCGGAGGGGCTCGCCCCGATCATCATCCAGGGGGTGTGGGAAGCGATCGCGAAGCTGAAGGGGGAGGGGCTTTCGATCCTGCTCGTGGAGCAGAACGCGGCGCTCGCCCTGAAGCTCGTCGATTACGTGCACGTCATGAGCAAGGGGCGGGTGGTCTATTCCGCCAAGCCGCGGGAGCTCTGGGCGAACGAAGGCGTGAAGTCGAGCTATCTCGGTATTTGATGCCGCGTGACCCGATACGGCGTGACGCGATAGAACGTAGCTTCGTCGTCCCCGCGCAGGCGGGGATCCAGTCGCGCTCCGCGTGTTCTGGATTCCCGACTTCTCGGGAATGACGAAATCCTTGTTACGTCACGCGTTCAATGCGCTGAATATGCTCGGGTCGACCTTGCTTCGGACCTTATCCAGCACGGGCGCGACGGCTTTGATGAACGCGCCGCGCTCGGCGTCGGTCAGCCGGATCACTTCATTCTTCGCGGGATCGAGCTTTGCCAGGATCTTCGCGTCTTCCGCCGCCGCCAGCTGCCGCTGGTACGCCGTCGCGTCCTTAGCGGCGGCATCCACGGCCGCCTGCACGTCGCGCGGCCAGCCGCGGTAGTGCGCGGCGTTGCACACGAGCACGCTCGCGCCCCAGAAATGTCCCGAGAGCGTGATGTAGCGGTGGAAGTTGTGCACGCCGAAGTGGTAGATGTTGGTGAGAGGATTGTCCTGAGCCTCAAAGCGGTCACCGCCGATTTGCTCGACGAACTCCTTCACGTCGGCGGCGACCGGCTCGAAGCCGAGCGCGCGGAAGACTTCCCCGTGCAACTCGCTCATCTGGGTGCGGATGCGGATGCCGCGGCAGTCCTCGGGCCTGCGGATTGGCCGCACCCGGTTGGTGAGATGGCGGAAGCCGTTGTCCCAGTATCCCAGCAGGCGGCAGGCAGTCCGCTCGCTAATATTGCGGCGCGCGCGCTCCCCTAATTCGCCGTCGAGGGCCTTGAACGCGGCGGCGCGATCCTGGATCACGAAGGGCAGCTCCAGTAGCCGCAGTTCCGGCGCGGCCCGGGAGAAACGCACGGTGGATATGTAGCAGAGTGAAAGCTCGCCGCGCTCGACCATCGGCACCAGGTCGCCCGAGCCGCGGCCAAGCTTCAGCACGCTGCCGATCAGCTCGAGGGTGATGCGCTCGCCGAGTTTCTGCCGGATGATCTCGCCGAATCGTGCGGCGGCGCGGTGATGGACGGATGCGGGTTCCTGGTAGCCGCCGAACTTCAGCGTGATCGCCGTCACACGGGAAGTTCCCGGTGAACGAATTCGATGATCTTGTCGATGGCGGAAAGCGCCGCCGGCGAAGTGGGATCGTTGGTGATGAAGGCTTCGCCCACGCCGTCGAACAGGTGCAGCTCCACCCGGCCGCCTGCTTTGCGGTAGCTGGTGATGAAGCGGTCGCGGTGAGGCGCGGGATGCGCGACGTCGGCGGCGCCCTGGACGTACAGCACGGGCGGCAACGGCACCTTCTCGCCGCGTTCCAGCGCAAGCGTCGGATTGCCCTCGGCCATCGCAGCTTCGTCCGGCCAGTAGCGGTCGTGGAGCTGTATCCAGTTGTCCGCCTGCTTCTTGAGGGGACCGCTTTGATTCTGCCTGGCGTAGTGATAGCGCCCGAGCGGGTCGATGACGGGCCAGCAAAGCACCACGGCGCGCACCGTTGCATCCAGCGATGTCCCGGCGGACAGGGGCAGCGCCGCATAGCGCGGGTCGTGCGGCCGCATCGCCGCCAGCATGGCCTGGTGTCCGCCGCTCGAGACGCCGAGTACGCCGACAGTGTCGGGCCGGGTGTAGAGCGCTCGCGCCCGCGACTTGCACCAGCGAATCGCAGTGTTGATGTCCGCGAGCGAGGCGGGATAGCCGGCCTCCGGCGGCATGCGGAAATCGAGCGACACCACCACCACGCCGCTCCTGGCGAGCGGCTCGTCGGTGCCCGCGTCGCTCGTGCGGTCCTTGTTGCACCAGGCGCCGCCGTGCACGTCCACGATGAGCGGAAACGGCCCCTGTCCACGCGGCTTGTAGATCCGCGCGAGCAGCGGCTTGTCCCCGTGGCGGAGGTACTCGACGTCCTCGGTGGTAATTTCGTAGCGGGTCAGCGTTGCGGTATCCATGTCGGGCTCCTGTCGATCAGCGACCTGATACAAGTAACGAAATCCCCCCGCTTCGCGCCCCCCTTTGGCAAAGGGGGGGTAGGGGGGATTCTGTAATCGTTGTTCTTATTCGTCACTGCTTAGTGCTTGACTTCCTTCGGCGCGCCCGGCTGCTTGAGGGGATGCGACTTGGCGAACGCCTCGAGCTTCATGCATTCGTTGAAGACGCGCATCACCGTCGGCACCGGCGCGGTGTCGCAGTTGAAGAAGCGCGCCCCGAACACCTGGGTCACGACACAAACATCGGCGAGGGTGGGCGAGTTGCCGTGGCAGTAGCGCCCCGTTTCCTGCTCCGTCGCGAGGTGCGATTCGACCGCCTTGAGCGCTTCCATGATCCAGTGCTGGCACCAGCGGGTGCGTGCGGCTTCGTCCACCTTGAGTTCCTTCTCGAGGTAGTTGCGGACGCGCGGGACGAGCAGGGGATGACCGTCGCACGCGACGATCTGCGCGAGTCCGCGCACGCGCGCGCGTCCCTTCGGGTCCTTGGGCAGCAGCGGCGGTTGCGGGTGGGTCTCGTCCAGGTACTCGATGATGGCCATCGACTCGAAGAGCGGGGTGCCGCCGTCATCCGTGATCAGGGACGGCACGACCGCCAGCGGGTTGACGGCGCGATACTCGGGCTTCAGCTGCTCGCCCTGCATGAGGTTGACGGAGATTTCCTCCGCCTGGATGCCCTTCATCGCGAGGGCGATGCGCACGCGGCAGGCGGCGAGGGAGCGCCAGAAACCGTAGTACTTCATTTCTCCTCCTGTTGGAAACGATGGGCAGCAGTATAACCGAGGGATGGCGCGGCGCCCGTGATGCATTTGACTCGGGCGAGCGCAGCGTGTCAACGTGCGCCACCAGAAGGGAGAGAATCATGAAAGTTGGCATCGCGGGCACCGGCAGGATGGGAGAAGCCATCGGCGTGCGATTGATGGGGCGCGGCCACGAGCTCACAGTGTGGAACCGCACGCCGGAGAAAACGAAAGGCCTGGCTGCCGCAGGCGCCGCCGTCGCGGCATCGCCCACGGCGCTCGCCGACGCCGTAGAAGTGATCATCACCATCGTCACCGACGACAAGGCGATCGACGCCCTCTACCACGGCGAGCGGGGCTTGTTGTCGGGCAACGTGGCGGGCAAGCTCTTCCTCGAGATGAGCACGGTGCGGCCGGAAGTCGAGATTGCGCTGGGGGCGAAAGTGAAGCAGAAGAGGGCAGCGCTGGTCGAATGTCCCGTCAGCGGGACGACGGGTCCCGCGCGAGAGGGCCGGCTCTTAGGCTTCGCCGGCGGCGCCGACGCCGACGTGGCGCGGGCGCGCCCGCTGCTCGAGCAGTTGTGCCGTCGGGTCGAGCACGTCGGTCCCGTCGGCGCCGGCTCGCGGTTGAAGCTCGCGATCAATCTTCCCTTGTTCGTCTACTGGCAGGCGCTTGGCGAAGCGTTGCTGCTCTGCCGGCCGCTCGGTCTCGATCCGGAGCGCCTCCTGAGCATCCTCGCCGACAGCTCCGGCGGCGCCAACGTGCTCAAGGTCCGCAGCGGAATGATTGCGGCGCAACTGACCGGCAAGGATCCGGGGCCGGTGAACTTTGCCGTGGACCTGGTGTGCAAGGATCTGAGGACGATGATCGCGGAAGCGAAGGCGCTGGGCGCGACGCTACCGGCCGCCGAGACCGTGCTCAAGTGCTTCAAGGACGCCGCGCGGAGCGGACTCGGCGCCAAGGATCAGACGGCACTGCCCGCAAACTGGGCCAACAAACGGTGAGTAACGCAAAAAGGCCTGCGGACTGCAGGCCTTTTTGCGTGGATCTGGCGCGCCCGGAGGGATTCGAACCCCCTACCCCTTGGTTCGTAGCCAAGTACTCTATCCAGTTGAGCTACGGGCGCAAAATGGGAATCGAATTATAATCTGAAACGATAACGGAGGCTTACGTTGGCGAAGGGTGAAGGAAAAGACGACACCGTCAAGGAAATCGACCTGGAGGAAGTCGCCCGGCTGGTCGAGGCGCTGGAGCGGGACCTCGCACAGGTGCGAAGCGGCTCCCAGGACGTGCAACGCCTGCGCGACGAGGTGGAAACCTTGAAGAACGTCCTCAGTTCACCGATCCGCCGGCATCACTGGGTGAGCGATGGCCTGCACGGCGTGCGAACGGTGCTCGAGGAAGCGATGGACGTGGCTGTCGCCAGGGGAATCAAGACCGGCCAGTACATTTCCGAGATCGGCCGCATCCTCGGACTGTAAGGCCCTTATCGCTCCATGTAGTTGGGCGGCGGGGGTGGCGGCGTGTAATAGCGCCGTGGCGCCGGCCGCTCGTTTGCCGCCGAGAATCGTCCCGATACCGGCACCTTGTGGCCTTTGGCGTACATGCATTGCGTGTAGCCCATGTCGTAGCGCCTCTGTGCCGCGTAGGCGGATGCGTTCGCGGTGCTCGATCCAATGGCCGAGCCCATCAGCAAGCCGATGCCGGCGCCGACTCCGGCACCGCTGCTGCCATCGATGAGAGCGCCCGCCGCGGCGCCGACAGCCGTGGCGGCGGCGGCGGTCGAGACGGCGTTGTCGGTGGCGGCTTGATTGGGGCCCGGTCCGCCGGCCTGTACGCCGGCGAACTGCCGGCACTCGAAGTCGTCGGCACGAAACTGATCGAAGCTCTTGCCGGTCCCCGGCAGCGACATGATGCTCGGCCCGTTCGGTACCGTCACGCACGCGGTCAGGGCAAGCAGCGCAACCATTAAACCGCCAAGACGCCAAGATGAGCACTCGTTCATTGGTTGCCTCCTGATTTGTCTACCGGTCACCAGTCACAATTCGCGCTTCATTGGCCGGGCGGCGCAGTCGGGGTCACGCGCTGCCAGCTCCCTGCGCAGTGTTTCACATAGGGGTGGTACGCCTTGGCGTCGGGGCAGTAGTACCAGTAGCCCTGGGACTGCTCCTGCGGCGCGGATGAATCGCCGCGCTCGATATAGACCGTGGGCTCGGCAGGCGCGCCGACCACCCGCGGATGATAGTAATAGGGAGGCCCGTAGTAGCCGGGGTAAGCCCAATAACCCGGGTAGCCCCAGTAGCCTGGACCGTGGAACACGAATCCGACGCTCACCCGCGGCCGGCCATGGTAGCCGCCGCCGTGAGCAAGCGCGGGAACGCTCGCTGCCAAGGCCAGCAACGTGGCTGCCAGCAGCGCGACCGTCCTGGTATTGCTCATGACCGAATCCTCCTCGTCCATGATCTCGCGAACCACACTAGCAGATTGGACCACCGGCTCGGGTAACAAAGTGTTACAAGATGTTGCGCGGTCGGTGCCGGACAGCCGGCAAGCGGCGGCTGATTTGCCCTGTCGCGGATCAGCGACACCGATTTGCAGCGACCTGTCAGATCGTCTAATGTTGACCCCTGCCCAACGCAGCGCAAACAAGCCATGAAGAACGACTTGAAGCTCGACATCTTTCCACACATCTTTCCGGAGCCCTTCTTCGCGCGGATGAAGCGCATCGCCGAAGCGAATCCCGCGCTGGCGGCGTCGATCAAGCGCTGGCTCAACGTCCCGGTGCTCTGGGACCTCGGCGCGCGCCTGCGCATGATGAAGCAGTTCAAGGGCTACCAGCAGGTCCTGACGCTCTCGCTGCCGGCCATTGAATTCCTGGCGGGCCCGGAGGAGTCCCCGGCGCTTGCGCAGCTCGCAAACGACGGCATGGCGGAGATCGTCGCGTCTCACCCCGTTCAATTCCCGGCATTCGTCGCGTCGCTGCCCATGAACAACGTCCCGGCGGCACTGGCGGAGATGGATCGGGCGATCACGCAACTCGGCGCGAAGGGCATCCAGATATTCACCAACGTCAACGGCCGGCCGATGGACGACCCGGAGTTCTACCCGGTCTTCGAGCGCTGCGTAAAAAAATACGATCTGCCGATCTGGCTGCACCCCGTCCGCACTTCGAAATTTCCCGATTACCCGGTCGAGTCCAAGTCGAAGTACGAGATCTGGTGGCTGTTCGGCTGGCCGTACGAGACGAGCGCATGCATGGCGCGCATCGTATTCTCTGGCATGCTGCAGAAGCTGCCCGACATGAAGATCATCACGCACCATCTCGGCGCGATGGCGCCGTATTTCGACGAGCGCATCGGCCTCGGCATGGACCAGATGGGCGCGCGGACGGTGGACGAGGACTACGGCGCACTGCTGAAGCGCCTGGGAAAGCGGCCGCTCGATTATTTCAGGATGTTCCATGGCGACACTGCCGTCAACGGATCCGCGCCGGCGATCCGCTGCGGGCTCGATTTCTTCGGCCCGGATCACGTGCTGTTCGGCACCGATTGTCCGTTCGACCCCGAGGGCGGCCCGGCTTTCATCCGCGAGAGCATCCGGGCGATCGATTCGCTCCGGCTCGCGCAGCCGGTCCGCAACCAGGTCTATCATGGCAACGCGATCAGGATGTTGAGACTGCAAATGGCCGCCACGCCGGCCCGGAAAGCCCCGGCCAGGCGGCGCGCGAAGTAGCGCTGCACGATCGAGGCCCAAGCATCGGACCGGCCATGGCCACCAGTCACGAGTCGCGAGTCACGAGTCACTCTCCCACCGCGGGCCCGGCGGACCCGCTGCTGATCGAGGACCTGGTCGCGGCGAACCGCATTCTGGCGCAGGAAGGCGTGCTCGACGGCTGGGGCCACGTGAGCGTGCGCCACGATCGCGATCCCAACCGCTTTCTGCTGTCGCGGTCGCTCGCGCCGGAGCTGGTGCGCGCCGAGGACATCATCGAGTTCGACCTCGACAGCGCTCCGGTGGAGGTGATGGAGCGCGATCTCTACACCGAGCGCTTCATCCATGGGGAAATCTACAAGACGCGGCCGGACGTGAAGGCGATCGTCCACACGCACGCGCCCCCCGTCATCCCGTTCGGCGTCATCAGCATCCCCCTGCAGCCGATGTATCACCGCGCGGCGTTCATCGGGCTCGGCATCCCCGTGTTCGAGATTCGGGATGCCGCGGGCATTACCGACATGCTGATCCGCGATCCCGCGCTCGGCCGCGCGCTGGCGAAGCGCATCGCGGACAAGCCGGCCGTCCTGATGCGGGGGCATGGCGCGACGGTGGTCGGGCCCTCGATACCGCGGGTTGTCGGCCGCAGCATCTTTCTTGCGCTCAACGCGACGCTCCAGGCGCAGGCCATGATCATGGCGCAGGGCGGGGCCATCAAGTACCTCGATCCGGGGGAGGCGCGGCTGATCGAGGCGCGCGAGGGCTACGGGCTCGGGCGCGCGTGGAAGGCGTGGAAGCGGCGCGCGCTCAAGCAGCCGTGACGAGAAACGACATGAACCATATGGAAGACCTGGTCGCGGCCTACCGGATTCTCGCGGAGCACGAGGTGATCGATGCCTACGGGCACGTGAGCCTGCGCTCGGAGCGCGATCCGAACCGTTATTTCCTCGCCGGGCACCGCGCGCCCGAGCTCGTGACCGAAGACGACATCATCGAGTACGACCTGGACAGTAATCCGCGGGACGCGCGCGGGCGTGAATCGGTGCGCGAGCGTTTCATCCACGGGGAGATCTACAAGACGCGGCCGGAAGTGACCGCCGTGGTGCACAGCCATTCGCAATCGGTCGTTCCCTTCAGCATCACCGCGGTGCAGATGCGCGCGATCTTCCACATGGCGGCCTTCATCGGGGACGGGCTGCCGAATTTCGAGATCCGCGATGCGCAGAAGGGCACCGATCTGCTGGTCAAGACGCCCTATCTCGGACAGGCGCTCGCGCGCACCCTCGGCGCCAGGCCCGCGGCACTGATGCGCGGGCACGGCGCGGTCGTCGTAGGCGAAAGTCTGCCGCGCGCCGTGGGCCGCAGCATCTACCTGGAGATGAGCGCGAAGATGCAGGCCCAGGCGATACTGATTGCAGGGCCTGGCGGGAAGATCACCGGCCTGGACGAGGCCGAAGTCAAGGCTTCGGTGCCGGTGCAGGAGTACAACCGCGCGTGGCCGCTGTGGCGGGCGAAAGCGCTCGCCCGGCTCAAGTCGGAGCGCACCTAATCCCTTAATCGCTGTCGCGAGGTCCCGAAGTTGTCGTCCTCGCGGAGGCGGGGACCCAGTCGCCCTCCGAACACTCTGGATTCCCGCCTCCGCGGGAATGACGGTGTGGCGACGGACGCGTCAACGCCCGTCGGAGTGGCCGGTGGCGACGGCAGCGATGGTTCCGGCCTCGTCCGAAAGCTGGTTCCCGCGCCAGGCCACGTGCAGGTCGGGTCTCACGAGCAACAGGTCGACGTCCGCGACCTCGCGCACCTGACGATCCGGGATGTCGAGCACATCCAGCGGCGCGCCGACTGCCCGCCATGCCCGCTCCAGGTTCGAAACGTCCGCCTGCGACCCGCCCAGGCGCAGCAGCGTGTAGCCCGGGCCGAGGCGATCATGCAACGCCGTGCCGTCGTTGAGCCAGACGTGTGGAAGCCGCGCGCCCGGCCAGGTGGTCGGAACATAGTGAGGATTGTCCGGATCGGGGCCGTCCCCGGCCTCGGGCCAGATGAGCGGCGAGCCGGCGTATCGATAACCCGCTTCGATGCCCAGGATCTCGGTCACCTTGCGCTGCTCGAGGTCGAAGCGGCTCGCCATTTCGGCGCGGATGGCCGCGCCTTCGGGTGTATTCCTGCGAATGTCGGGGTGCCAGGCCGCGCGCCAGCTCAACCTTCCGCTCATCGCGGCGCCGGAAGCCTTCACGTTGCGCAACCCGATCGGGCGGCGTTCCCGTTCGTAGGCAGCGAGCAGCTGCGGCCCGCCCCAGCCCGCCAGCGTCGCCGCCAGCTTCCACGAGAGGTCGATCGCGTCGCCCACGCCGGTATTCATTCCCAGCCCGCCGGTGGGGATGACCAGATGCGCCGCGTCTCCGGCGACGAAAACGCGGCCTCCGCCGTAACGCTCCGCGCACAGCAGGTGCTGCGTCCATTCGTTGACGGAGAGCATCTCGAACCCGATCGGCAGGTCGAGCGCCCGCTTGAAGATCACCGCCATCTCGCCGTCGCTCGCGGCCGCCGCGTGCAGCGTCCAATGCCGCGTGCTGTCCTGGAGGATGATGAACGGAAAGAGCGGCCCCTCGGCAATGTGGTAATGCCGGCCCTTGCCCATGGGAATGCGCTGGTACAGGTCCGGGCAGTGAAACAGCGCCTGTCTCAGCTCCCGGATGTTGCCCTCGCCCTGCAGCCGGATGCCGAGCTGCTTGCGCACGGTGCTGGAGCCCCCGTCGCAGCCGACGAGATACGCCGCTCGAATGGTTTCCTCCGACCCTTTCGTGCCGACGCGCGCTGACACCGAGCCGGCATCCTGCGTGAACGACGACAGCTCGCAGCCGAAGCGCACCGTCACGGTGGGCTGCGCCTCGACGATCGATCGCAGCAGCGGCTCGAGCGTGTATTGCGAGATCAGCTGGTACGGCTCGAGCGGCCGTCCGTCATTGTGCGCGGCGATCTCGGCCTTGGCTTCCGCCACCGACGGGTACGGCAACCGGACGAGCGGCGGCCCGGCCATCGACGTCGCCAGAAAGACATCCATCGGCGCGCTGCGCGGCAGGCCCGCATCGCGGATTTTTTCGGCGATGCCCAGCCGGCGGTAGATCTCCATCGTCCGGGCGTTGCAGCGCTCCATCTTCGGCAGCTGGATGGAGGTCTCGTTGCGCTCGATCAGCGCGCACCGTACACCGCGCTGGCCCAGATCGAGGGCCAGCGTCAGCCCGACGGGCCCCGCTCCGACGATGAGAACCTGGGTATCGATCAAGGACGTCCCGATGACGGCTGGCAGCTGCGAGAATTACCGAATTCCGGTGGCTGTCGATTCGGCCGTAAGCGTCGCAAGACCGCCGACCGGTGTCAATTGGATTGTCGCTTCCGGATTCGCCGTGACCCTATAATACGGCGTCCCCAGAACAGTCATCGTCCGAGGAGGCCGCACATGACGAACCGACGTAGCCGGTCATGGAACCTATGGCAGCTTGCGCCCGCGCTCGCGGGCATCGCCGCGGCTTGCGGCGGCGGGAATGCCGCCGCGCAGGACGCCGCCTTTCCGTCCCGCACCGTGCAGTTCGTGGTGGCGTACTCGCCGGGCACCGGCGCCGACATACTCGCCCGCCTGTTCGGGCCCCGGCTCGCGGATCGCTGGAAGGCCTCCATCGTCACCGAAAACCGCGTGGGCGCGACCGGCACCATCGCAACGGCGTTCGTGGCCAAGGCCGCCCCGGACGGCCACACACTGCTCTTCATCGCGACCTCTTTCGGCACGACGCCGGCGCTGCGCCACAACCTGCAGTTCGATCCCGTGAAGAGTTTCGCGCCAGTGTCGCTGATCGCCACCAGCGGGCTCGGCGTCGTCGTTCACCCGCTACTGCCGGTGAAGACGTTGCGCGACTTCATCAATCTTGCGAAGCGCCGCCCCGGAGAGCTGCATTACTCCTCGCCCGGCGTCGGCGGCCCGCAGCACCTCTCCATGGAATTGCTCAAGCTCGAAACCGGCATCAACATCGTGCATGTGCCGTACAAGGGGTTCGCCGGCGCGATCACGGACGCGATAGCGGGCCACGTTCAGGCGATGGTCTCGGCGCTTCAAAGCGCGCACCCGCACGTGGTGAGCGGCAGGCTGCGCATGCTGGCGGTCATGAGCGGGCAACGCTCGGACGCGTTTCCCGGCGTCCCGACGATGAAGGAGCTGCGACTCCCGAGCCTGGAGATCTATACCTGGTACGGGACGTTTGCGCCGGCCGGTACGCCGGCATCCGTCGTGAACAGGATCAATGCGGATATCAACGATCTGATTCAGCTTCCTGAAATTCGCACCACATTGGCCAAGCTGGGGATGGACCCGGCCGGTGGCCCGCCCGAGCGCCTCGGAAACCTGGTCAAGAGCGAGCTGGTCCGCTGGGACCGCGTGGTGAAGGCGGCGAAGATCAAGGCTGATTAGACCCGTTTCCTCCCTCCCCCTCGATGGGGGGCGAGGCGGGGTTTCGAGGAGCATTGCTCCGAGCCGCCGAGCGCCCGACCCGATGCAGCGGGGCGGGACGGACGGGTGAGGGAGGGGGTGTGGTGACGAGTGACGAGATGCAACGAGGGAGCACCATGGCAAGAGGAAGAGCGAGCACCAGTCACGCGTCACGAGTCGCGAGTCGCGAGATCGGCACGCAGCGAAGCTACGCCGACCTGCACGAGCACCTGGCGGAGCTGAAGCGCCGGGGCCTGCTGCTCACCGTTGACCGGCCGATCAACAAGGACGCCGAGCTGCACCCGCTGGTGCGCTGGCAGTACGTGGGCGGGGTCGAGGAGCACGAGCGCAAGGCCTTTCTGTTCACCCACGTGGTGGACGGCCGCGGCCGGCGCTACCGGTTTCCGGTGGTGGTAGGCGCGTATGCCGGAAATCGCGCGATCTACTGCATCGGCATGCGCGCCGCGCCCGAGGAGGTGCAGCCGAAGTGGGACCATGCAATCGCCCATCCGATCCCGCCCCGCATCGTCGAGAGCGCTCCGTGCCAGGAGGTCGTGATCGAGGGCGACGCGCTGAAGGGGGAGGGCAACGGCCTCGACAGCCTGCCGATTCCGGTCTCGACACCGGGCTTCGATAGCGCGCCGACGCTGACCGCGACCAACGTCGTCACCAGGGACCCGGAGTCCGGCATCCAGAATCACGGCACCTACCGTGCCGGGCTGAAGAGCCCCGACCGCTGCGTGATCCGCATGGCCACCCGCATCGGCGGCGCCGGCGGCTACCGGCACTACCTCAAGTACCAGAACCGCGGCGAGAAAACCATGCCGTGCGCGATCGTGCTCGGCGCACCGCCCTGCGTCGCCTACGTCGCGCCGATGAAGCTGCCGATAGACCTGGATGAGGTCGGCGTCGCCGGGGCCGTGGCGGGGGGGCCGATCAACATGGTGCGCGCCCGGACCGTGGACCTTCTGGTGCCGGCCGAGGCGGAGATCGTGATCGAGGGGCTGGTGGATACCGAGACCCTCGAGCCGGAAGGCCCGTTTGGCGAATCGCACGGGCACGTCGCGCTCGAGGAGTTCAACATGCCGATGCGCGTCACGGCGATCACGCACCGCCGGGACGCGATCGTCGCCTCCTACCTGAGCCAGGTCACGCCGAGCGAATCGAGCGCCATCAAGCGCGTTTCTTATGAGCCCATGTTCCTCACGCACCTGCGCACGACGCTCGGCATCCGGGGCGTCAAGCGCGTGACGCTGCACGAGCGCATGACGGCGCTGCGGCGCATCGCGATTGTCACCATCGAGAAGGGCACGCCGCGCACCGAGGTGTGGCGCGCGCTCACGGGCGCGTCCAGCTTCAAGGCTGATTGCGGCAAGTTCTGCATCGCGGTCAACGAGGACATCGACCCCGAGAGCTCGGACGCGCTGCTCTGGGCGATCTCCTTCCGAATGGACCCCGCGAAGGACCTGCAGGTGCTTCGGTACCGCAGCCAGGGCCACGGCCCCGAGCGCGAGCACGAGGCGGAGGACGACACCGATTCGACGGTGCTGATGGACGCGACGCTCAAGGAGGATCTGCCGCCGCTCGCGTTGCCCAAGCAGGAGTACATGGAGCGCGCCCGAAAGTTATGGGAGGAGCTGGGGCTGCCCGGGCTGCGCCCGCAATCGCCGTGGTTCGGCTCGGCCGCGGGCGGCGACTGGCTGCCGCAGTGGGACGAAGCCGGGAAGCGCGCCGCCGAGGGCCGCTATCTCGAAAACGGCCGCGCGAGCGAGAAGCTGCGGCGGAAAGGCCTCAAGCCCGAAACGCGGTTTCGGCCCGATCAAAAAAAATAGGCGGGCTGTGTCCAGCCCGCCGCGGCCTGTTTGATTACGCGAGCTGCTGCCGCCATTCGCGGTAAGCTTGCGCGAGATCGCGCTCGGCATACTCGCGCAGGCGTCGCTCGTAATCGTTTATGAAAATTCGGTACAAGGGCAGCGCACCTTGTTGGAGCAGCGCCGCCACGGCGTGATCTCCAGCTTCGGGCGGCGTGCTTCGCCACTCCACGCTCTTCCGGGCCAATTCTGCTGCCGGCCCGCATTCGACCGCCAGAAAGTGCTCGACGGCCTCGTCATTCATGCCGACTTGCCCGGTGCGCGCGGTGAATAGAAGGCGAACGGGAAACAGCACCAGCTTGGTCAGCGTTTTCACGTCGGCATGGGCAAGACTCGCAGGGTGTTTCAAATGGGTTGTAACGTCGGGGGTCGACAGCCGCCCGAGGGCGAAGCGAGCGCCAGACACCACCAGCTCTCTCCAAGTCGGGGTTCGTAACTGTGCCCGGACGTCTCGGCCGCAAATCAGGCGGCCGTGTCGAACCAGATCGAGCAAGTCGATCGGCGGGAAGCGGCCGCCGGTCGCTGCTCCTGAGAGCGTGGCTACCGATCCCCAAAATACCGATAAGCGGTCGGCAGGAGGTGCGCCACTCACCCCGATCACGAGCCGGTCGACCTCCTTCGCGTCTCGATCGTCGAGCGGGTCACCCAGAATGAGACCCAGGTCGACATCGCTGACGTGAATGCTGAAGCCGCCGTGCGCCAGGCTGCCGAGAGCATATCCTGCAACCAGACGGTTGCCCCAGCTGCTCTGAGCCAGCTCGACCGCATGCGTCAACACGCGCTCGCCGGCATTTACTGGTGCCAAAGAGGACGATGGCACAGCTCGGTTATTGTTCGTGGGCGTCAAGCGTTGCTACCGACGGCCGGAGCCGACCCAAACGCGACGTTCTGACTATCACTTGAGTGGGGCAACAATCACGCCGCGTAAACCGGCCCTCTCGATCGCGGCTTTGACCAGACCCTCGGACTTCGCTACCTCGATGAACCTGCGCGCGTACGCCACGCCGAGGTCCCGTCCCTTCGGCATCGCCATTGCGTGCGGATCGATGCCGGGCCGACCGTCGAGAACCCGCGAACCCGGCAATTGATTCGACAATTCGAACAGGATCGGCTTGAGGCTGCCCAGTACGTCCGCTTTCCCGGATTTCACCGCCTCCAATGCGCCAGGGTTGCTCGATGCCCGGATCACCGCAACATTTTTTAGTGTGCCAGAAAAGAACCTGTCCGGGCCGGACTTCTGCTGAACGGCAACTCGAATCCCGGGGCGGTCTACATCAGCCATTGTTGAAATGGCAGAACCGCGAGGGACGAGGTAGCCGAATTCGACTTCCAGGTGCAGCGCAGTGAAGTCCCACTCCTTCGCCCGCGCAGGACTGAATCCAACAAAGGCGACGTCCCAAGCCCCGGATTTCCCGCCGTCGAGTACGGCTCCGACTGATGGGTACAGAACCGGCTCAAACGGAACCCCCATGCGCCGGGCCAACTCATTTCCGAGGTCAAATGCTACCCCCTTCATCTCACCCGACGCGGAGTCCCGTATTACGTTCAAGGGATTGCCAAGCTGGAGCCCGACGCGAAGCTTGCCGGTCGGAGCCAAGGCCTGTCGCGCTTCCGTTGTCGGGGCGGTACCAATGCCGGCACAACCGGTAAGCAGCAATCCAAGTATCGCGGTCATCAGCCAATGAGTCGGTCGCATTGCGTTCTCCTTTGAAGTTGCCGGTGCTCTCCAGCTACTGATCAACCTTGATGTTCGCCTGCTGCGCGATCTTGCGATACTTGTTGATTTCCGCCTTCTGAAAGGCCGCGAGTTCTGATGGCGAGTTGCCGATGGCCTCGGAGCCCTGCTCCGTCATGCGCGCCTTATAGTCGGGCGACCGCACGATGCGCGTGATTTCCGTGCGCAGCTTGTCGAGCACGTCCCTCGGCGTCGCGGCCGGCGCCCACACGGCATTCCACTGGGTGACGTCGAATCCGGGAAGCGTTTCGGCGAGCGCCGGCACCTCCGGCAGCTGCGGCACGCGCTTTTGCGGCGTCACCGCCAGGGCGCGCAACTTGCCGATCTTCACATGCTGCAGCGCCGGCAGCAGGGTGCCAAACCCGCTTGGTATCTGCCCGCCGAGCAGCTCGATGATCAACGGGCCGGAGCCCTTGTACGGCACGTGCACGATGTCGATCTTGGTCAGCATTTTCAGCCACTCGCCGGCGAAGTGATGAGGGGAACCGGTGCCGGGCGAACCGAACGTCATTGATCCGGGCTTCGCTCTTGCGATCGCGAGGTATTCCTTCACCGATTGGATGGGCACCGACGGATGCACGACCAGCGCCATCGGGGTAACCGTCGCCAGCGTGATCGGCGCGAAATCCCTGACCGGGTCGTACGGCATTTTCGGAAAGAGCGCGACATTGAGCGCGGCTTCGCCCGAGGAGCCGACCATGAGGGTGTAGCCGTCGGGCGGCGCCTTGGCGACGATGTCCGCGCCTATCATGCCGCTCGCCCCGCCACGGTGGTCGATGATGACCGACACGCCCCAGCGTTCGCTGAGCTTCTGCGCGATCGGCCGCGCGGTGAGGTCGGCGCCGCCGCCCGGCGGAAACGGCACGACGATGCGAATCGCCTTGTTCGGGTAGGTCTGCGCCGCAATCGTCGTGGCGAGCACCGTAGCGGAATGCAGGAATCCAGCCGAAACCGCGAGAGCAAACCTCACCCAATACATGACCCGCATAGTTCCTCCTGTTCAGTCCGATCCAGCACGCGAACGGAAATATCTATACCAAGATAATGTTCTCTATAGGACACAGAATGTCCTATAACAACCAATGTGTCAAGCGTTCCGCCGGGGAGATTATCGAAAGCGCTGGCTGCAGGACCGAATCTGGATGGAGATTGAGGGGCAAGATATTGACATGAAAGAACAAATAGGACACAATGTATCCTATATGAAAAAGCGTGCCGGTATCGCCCAGTCCCACGCCTTCTGGCGCCTCAAGCGGTTGCGCGAGCTCAAAGGGATCACCCTGGAGGAGCTTGCCGCACGAACGGGGCTCACCAAGTCCTATTTATCCAAGGTCGAGCGAGGCGTTTCCGTTCCCTCGATCTCCACCGCGCTGAGGGTAGCGGAAGCGTTTGAAACAGGAGTGGGTGACCTTTTCGGCGTGACCGCGTCAAGCAACGACTTCGTCGTGGTCCGGAGGGACGAGCGCAAGCCGTTCAGTCGTAAAGGGGCGATCACCGGGTACCGCTACGAGGCCATTGCTCCGGGCCAGACTCACGGTGTATTCGAGGCTTTCGTCGTCCATCCGCCTTTCGAGGAGCCGCCGGATTACAAGAGGAGCCAGCATTCCGGGCAGGAGATGATGTTTGTCGTGAAGGGAAGGGTCGAAGTCACCTTTCCGCACACCTCGGTCAAGCTTTCAGCCGGCGACTGCATGGTATTCGGCGGACGGATGCCGCACCGGGTGCTCTCCGTTAGGCCGCAGCGTGCGGAGATGCTTGTCGTCGTCACGAGCGACAAATCCCCAGTGACAGAGGAGCATTGAGGCGTAGCAGAGATAAGTACCGGGTACCGGGTACCGGGTACCGGGTACCGGGCTAAGGGCCTCATCACCCATCACCCAGGCAGTTGCCGCAGCAACTGCCGCAAGGTCTCCCCGATCGGCTCGCGGATCACGATATCGGCGAAATCGTCGAGCGGCGTCGGCTGGGCGTTCACGATCACCAGGCTCGCGCCGGACTGTTTGGCGAGCAGCGGGAAGGACGCCGCCGGCTCGACGACGAGCGAAGAGCCGAGCGAGAGGTAGAGGTCCGCTTTCAGCGTGGCCTCGGTCGCGAGGCGCATCTCCTTTTCCGGCATGCTCTGGCCGAAGGAGATGGTGCGCGCCTTGATCGGCCCGCCGCAGTCGTCGCAATCGGGGGCGTCGTCTCCCTTTTCCACGCGCTCGACGATGGCGGGGGTCGGCCACTCCTTGCCGCAGTGCTGGCAGGCCGCGTAGCGGTTAGTGCCGTGCAGCTCGATGACGTCCGAGTTGCCCGCGTCGAGGTGCAAGCCATCGATGTTCTGCGTGATGACGGTCATGATGTGGCCGCGGCGCTGGAGCTCGGTGATGATGAGATGGCCATCGTTGGGCTTCGCGGCGCCGCAGCGACGAAACATCCGCACGCCGCGCGCCCAGGCGCGCACCCGCGCCTCGCGGCTCGCCATGAAATCCTGGTAATAGACGGGCGTTTCGGTATTCCACACGCCCTGGGGCCCGCGGTAATCCGGGATGCCGCTCTCCGTGCTGATGCCGGCGCCGGTGAAGGCCACGCCGCGCTCTGCTTCGCGCACGAGCTTGCCGAATTCGGTGAGTTTGTTCATTCGAACACCACCCCCACCCTAACCCTCCCCCTGAGGGGGAGGGGTTTCTATTCTTCGCGCCAGAAGCCGAGCGCTTCCTGCGCCGCCCGGTCGGAGTAGCTGAACAGCACGCAGTCGGCGCCGGCGTTGAGCTGCAATGGCTCCCACGACGGGACGACGAACACGTCATGCGCGGAAAAGTCGAAGCGTGTGTCGCCGATGACCGCATTGCCGCGCCCCTCGACCACGCAGTACACCGCGCCATCGGTGCTGCGGCCGCGTTTCCCGGCATGGCCCTTCGGCAGCCACTGCATGAACACCGCCATGGTCGGGAACGGATGCCCGCCCGTCGCGGGATTCGCGTAGCGCAGCTTGTAGCCGTGCACCGGGTGCGGATCGGCGCCGCGCGCCAGTTGCTCGAGCGCCGCGCGCGTACGGTCGTAGGGGTAGGAAAGGACCGGCGTCGCCGCGCCCCTGGGGCGATATTCCACGGGCAGCAGATTCGCGCCATAGCGCGCCCCGGCGTCGCCTTCCGCGCGCGTCACCGGCTGGCTTTCATCCGGGTATTCCTCCCGGAAATGCGCGCCGAACAGGTTGGCGAAGGCGAGGTCGAGGCCGTCGAGCCACACCACCGGCTCCGAGCCCACGTTGCCATGGTCATGCCACATCCAGTTCGGGGTCGTCACGAAATCGCCGGGCTTCATCATGACGCGCTCGCCATCCACGGCGGTGTACGCGCCTTCACCCTCGATGATGAAGCGCAGCGCGTTCGGCGCGTGACGGTGCGTGCGCGCGATTTCGCCGGGCAGGATTACCTGCAGGCCGGCGTAGAGCGTGGTGGTGGCGAACGTCGTCCCCCTCAGCGCGGGATTCTCGAGCATCAGGACGCGGCGCTCGGCCTCCTTCGTGGTGATCAGCTCGGCGGCGCGCATCAGGTAGGGTTGAACCTGCTGCCAGCGCCAAATGACAGGCTGCGCCGCCGTGCCGGGCTTCAACCGCATCACCCGCTCCCAGAGCGGCTTCATGTTCAGCTGCGCGATCTCGCCGGAGAGCTGCGCGC
The DNA here is from genome assembly GCA_036397875.1 of Burkholderiales bacterium. Lineage (GTDB taxonomy): Bacteria > Pseudomonadota > Gammaproteobacteria > Burkholderiales > SG8-41 > SG8-41. Next base: position 3,693 of record DASWIC010000106.1, on the reverse strand, counting down.
GGTTGGGGTTCGTCAATGCAGATACCATGGCGGCCTCACTTCGCTGGTCTCCCGTCGCCGGTCACGCGGGCCGGGCTTATTGGGCCTGGATATTCGCCACCCTTGCGACCTTGATCCACTTGGCGATTTCGTTCTTGATGATCCGCTCGAAATCCCGGGGCGCGTTGCCGACCGCTTCCAGGCCGTCGCGCAGCAGCAGGGCCTTGATGTCCTGGCTCTGGATCGCCTTCGCGCACTCGCCGTTCAGCGTCGACAGCACTTTCGGGGGCAGTTGGGCCGGCGCCAGCATCCCCACCCACGAGGCATGCTCGTAGCCTGGTACTCCCGCTTCGGCGACGGTGGGGAACTCGGGTGCCGCCACCGAGCGCTTCGCGGTCGTGACCGCCAGCGCGCGCAGCCTGCCGCCGCGGATGTGCGGGATGGCCGTGGAGATCGTCGCGAAATAGAGCTGGATCTGGCCGCCCAGCAACGCCGTCATCCCGGGCGCGCCTCCCTTGTACGGGATACTGACCATCTGGATTCCCGTCATGTGCATGAACAGCTCCCCGGCCATGTGGGTGCTGGTCGCGATTCCGCTGATGCCGTAATTGAGCACGCCCGGCTTGGACTTGGCGAGGGCGATGAACTCCTTGACCGAGGTCGCAGGCACCGAGGGATGCACCACCAGGATGTGGGGCAGCGTGACGAGCTGGCTCACCGGCGTGAAGTCGCGCACGGGGTCGAACGGCAGCTTCTTGCGTATTGCCGGATTGATGGTAAACGATGCCGCGACGATGAGTATCGTGTGGCCGTCGGGCGCGGCTTTCGCCACCAGCTCCGTGCCATTGAGGCTGCCGGCGCCCGGCCGGTTGTCCACGATCACGTTCTGCCCCAGCGTCGCGGTCATGCGCTGCGCGACCGCGCGCGCCACCAGGTCGGTCGAACCCCCCGGGCTCTGCGGCACGATCAGCCGCACCGGCCGACTCGGGTAGGCTTGCGCCGCCGCGCTGTTTATCCAGCCGAACGACGAGATGAACGCGAAACTGAACAACGCAAGCATTCCTTTTTGCAGGGGTGCTGAGATCGAAGTCATTTTTCTCTCCTCGAACGAGTTCTTATGGTGTATGGGCCTGACCCTCATCCCTTAGTCGACCCGCGCTCCGGACGCCTTAATGACCTTCGCCCACTTCACGCGCTCGGCCTCGACGTGCGCCGCGAACTGCTCGCGGGTGCTGCCGACCGCGACGAGACCCTCGCCGGTCAGGCGCTGCCTCATGTCCGGCGCCTGCATGATTCTCATGATCTGCGCGTTGAGCAGCCCGAGCACGTCCGCGGGCGTGCCGGCGGGCGCGAGCAGGCCGTACCACTGGCTCGATTCGTAGCCTTTCAGGCCCGATTCCGCAACGGTCGGCAGCCCGGCCAGGGCCGGCACGCGCTCGCGGCTGGTGACGGCGAGCGCTCTCAGCCGCCCGGCCCTGACGAGCGAGACGGCGTTGGTCGTGGGCATGAACATCACGCTGGCCTCGCCGCTCATCAGCCCCACGATTGCCGGGCCGGTCCCGCGGTACGGGACATGGACCATCGTGACTTTCGCCAGCGTATTGAACAGCTCCGCGGCGAGGTGCGGCGTGCTGCCGCTGCCCGAGCCGGCGTAATTGACCTCCCCGGGCCGGGCTCTCGTGAGCGCGATCAGCTCCTTAACTGATTTCGCCGGCAACGATGGATGCACCACCAGGACGTTTGGCGCCAGCGCAATCAGGCTCACGGGCTCGAAGTCCCTGACCGGATCGTAGGTGACCTTCCGGTACAGGCTGGGAGTGGTGACTAAATTCGCACCGTTCACCATGAGCGTGTAGCCATCCTTCGCGGCCTTGGCAGCGAGCTCGCTCCCGATCATTCCGTTGGCGCCCGGTCGGTTGTCGACGACGAACTGCTTGCCAAGCGCTTCGGACAGCTTGTGGCTGATGAGCCGGCCCGTACCGTCCACGCCACCGCCTGGCGGGAACGGCACGATCACGCGCACCGGACCGGCGGGATAACCCTGTGCGGTAGCGGCGCTCGCAACAGCAAGCAACGCTAGATATTGCACGATGCAGCGAAGCAAACGGTTACTAGCCACGAGTCATGCTCCTAAGTATTCCCTCGCCCCCGATGGGGGAGAGGGGACATGTTTTGGAGGTCGAATCACGATTCACGAATCACGACTCACGCTTTCCCTTGTAGAGCGCGCTTCCACGCCTTTGCCAGCGCCCGGTAGGCGAATTCTACGGCCATCTCGCGCTTGTAGGTTGCCGAGCCGCGCACGTCCGATACGGGCTCCACAGCGGCACGCACGCCCTGCACGGAGTCGCGCAACAGGTCTTCATTCAAGCGTTTCCCGGCCAGCTCCTTGAGATCGAGGACTATCGGCTTCCAGCTGACCGCGCCGATGACGGCGCGCGCCCTGTTGCAGGTGCCATCGGCATTGAGCGTGATTGCCGCTGCAGTGTTCACCGTCGGGATCTCCAGCACGCCGCGCGCCATGTACTTGAAGAAGCTCGACGCGGATCGGGCCGGCGGCGGGTCCACTTCGACTGAGACCACCATTTCATCCTTGGCGAATCGCTTCTGGAACGCCTCTTCGAGCGTAACGGTGCGCCGCCCGTTTGGCCCGGCCACCGTGACGCGCGCGCCCAGCACGAGGAGGGCAAGCGGCAGATCGAATCCGCCGATCAACGGGCCGATGCTCCCGCCGACCGTCAGCATACGGCGTATGCGCGTGTGCCCCACCGACTCCATCGCGTCCTCGATCGCAGGCCAGTGCGTCCTGATGCGCGTTTCCTCGGAAAACGCCTGCTGCCGCACCGCCGCGCCCGCGCGCAGCACGCCACGCGCATCGATGGAAAATTCGTTGAGCTCGGGAATGCGCATGATCGAGACCAGGCGCTTCGCCTGCGGAAAGCCGGTGCGCTCCCGCCGCAGCGCGTGCGACATGCCGCCGGCGACGAAAGCGGCATCGCCCGCCGCGAGCATGCGGACCGCCTCCTCGACGCTCGTCGCCGTTATGAATTCGGGGTTGAAGAGGCGGGCACCGGAAGGCCTGCCGGCGGAGAGGCGCGCCCACATGCCGCCTTTGGGGGCGGCGGGGAGCGTGGATTTCTCATTTGCGTAGAGATGCGGGTGGAGCGCGCGGTGTATTTTCTCCGCGGTGATCGGGAGCTCGTGGATGCGCACCCCGCAGGCATCGGCGACCGCGTTGGCGATCGCCGCAGGCACCGCGTCGAGCCCGATTTCGCCCAGACCTTTCGCGCCGAACGGCCCCGAGGGCTCGTAGGAGTCGGCGAACGCGACGTGCAGCTTCGGCATCGTGGCGGCGCCCGGGATGGGATAGTCCTTCAACTGCGGATCGGTGGGCTGGCCGTTCCACCAGTCGAAGTACTCGATCATGGCGAGCCCGATGCCCTGGGTGACCGCGCCCTGCACCTGGCCCTCGGCGGTTGCGGGGTTGATGACCGTACCGCAATCCACCACCGCGGCGATTTCGAGGAGCTTCACCTCGCCGGTAGCGCGGTCGACCTCGACCTCGGCCGCCTGCGCGGCGAAGTTGTACGCGCCCGATTCATTGCCGTAGCGGTTGTGATCGGGAAACTCGGAAGGATTGTCGAACGTGCCCACGCCGACGATCGGCTGGCCGCCGCGCTTGTAGATGTTCGCCCGCACGACCGCGCCGACCGG
>DASWIC010000105.1:0-19901 GCA_036397875.1 Burkholderiales bacterium | reverse complement strand
TTCACCGCCGCGGGGCCCTACGACATCGAAAACGTGCACATCGACTCGTTCGCGCTCTACACGAACCTGCCCCCGGCGGGCGCGCTGCGCGGCTTCGGCATCCCGCAGCTGGTATGGGCGTACGAGGGCCACACCGACATGATCGCGCGCGAGATGAAGATCGATCCGGTCGAATTCCGGCGCCGGAACATCCTGCGCGAAGGCCGCGCCCAGGCGACCGGCACGTTGATGCGGGACGCCGCGATCGACAAGGTGCTCGAGCGCGTGGCGGCGCGCATGGACTGGGCCAAGCCCTTCGACCGGGGGAGCGGCACGGTGCGCCGCGGCCGCGGCATCGCGATTGGCTTCAAGGCTGTCATCTCGCCCACGACGTCAGTCGCAATCGTCAATCTCTACGCCGACGGGAGCTGCTCCCTCTACTCCAGCACCGTGGACATGGGGCAAGGCTCCGACACGGCGATGGTGCAGATCGTCTCGGAAGTGCTCGGGGTCCCGATCGAGTCCATCACGGTCGTGCATCCGGATACGGATGTCACGCCCTACGACATGGCGACGCTCGGCTCGCGCTCGATGTATCACATGGGCAACGCCGTGAAGCTCGCCGCCGAGGACACCCGCGACAAGCTGCTGGCGCTTGCGCGCGAGCTGGGGCTCGCCGCGGAGACGACGCCGATCCCGGACATCTTCCGCAAGAAGTACGGGATGCAGGCCGGCAACATCGTGGGCACCGGCAGCTTCGTCCCCAGCTACCAGTCGCCGGACCACGAAACCGGCCTCACGGAGAACGCGACGCCGTTCTGGATGGTCGGCGCGACCGGAGTGGAGGTCGAAGTGGACACCGAGACTGGCCAGGTGAAAATCACGCGGCTCGTCAACGTTGCGGACGTCGGCCGGCCGGTCAACCCGGCGATCGTGGACACGCAGCTCTCCGGCGCCGCGATCATGCAGATGGGATTCACGCTGTTCGAGAAGATGGAGTTCCAGGCCGGGCAGTGCACCAACGCATCGCTCGCCGGGTACAAGATTCCGGGGATGCTGGACTTGCCTCCCGCCATCACGAACGAAGCGGTGGACGCCGTGCAGATCACCGGGCCTTTCGGCGCCAAGGGCGTGGGCGAGACCGGGACGTTCGGTGTTTCGCCGGCTGTTGCCAACGCGATCGACGACGCAGTCGGCGTGCGGCTCACCTCGCTTCCGCTGACGGCCGAAGCGGTGTACCGCGCGCTGCGTGCGAAGCAGGGGAAGCCGCTTCGGGAGGAGTGACGAGGTACGGGAAATGAAATCCCCCCGACATGTTCATGTCTCCCCCCTTTGGCAAAGGGGGGGAAGGGGGGATTCGGTGACGAGTGACGAGTGATGACGAGAACCATCAAGTTCACGCTGAACGGCGAAGCGGTTTCCGCAGAGGTTCCGCCGCACTGGAACCTCGTCGAGCTGCTCCAGAACCGGTTCAGCCTCAACGGCGCGCGGGAAAGCTGCGGGGAGGGGCTGTGCGGCTGCTGCACGGTGCTCGTGAACGGGGCCGCGGTATCCGGTTGCCTGTACCTGGCCGCGTTCGTGGACGGCGCTGAAGTGTCGACGATCGAGCAGTCTGCGCCGGGCGCGGGGCTCGACGCGGTGCAGGAAGCGTTCATCGCGCGCGGCGCGTTTCAGTGCGGCTTCTGCACGCCCGGCTTCGTCCTGATGGCGCGTCAGCTGCTGGACGAGAAGCCGGACCCCACGGAGGACGAGATCCGGCATTACCTTTCCGGCAACCTCTGCCGCTGCGCCGCCTATCCCGAAATCATCGAAGCGGTTAAGCTAGCCGCACGGATGCGGCAGGACCGGAAGTCGACCGCAGATAGACGCCGATAGACGCGCATGAGACGATCTGAGAAAGGCAACCCGCTCGACCTCCGCGCCTGGCTCGAGGAGGCGCGCAAGCTCGGCGAGGTGAAGGACGTGCGCGGCGCGGACTGGAACCTGGAGCTGGGCGCGATCAGCGAGATGAACGTCAAGAAGGAATCGCCGCCGGCGCTGCTCTTCGACGAGATCGCGGGCTACCCCCGGGGATTTCGCGTCCTCACGTGCAGCACCAGCAGCCCGGGCAAGCTCTCGACCATCCTGCGCCTCGGCATCGAGAAATCGCACCACTCGCTGGTGCAGAAGCTGCGCGGCAAGCCCGCGTTCTGGCAGTCGGAGGCGCCCAAGTACGATCCCGTGACCATCGAGAAGGGCCCCGTGCTCGAGAACATCAAAGGCGACGGTACGGTCGACATTCTCGTTTTCCCGTCGCCCTTCTGGCACGAGAAGGACGGCGGGCGCTACATCGGCACCGGCTGCTGCGTGGTGACGAAGGACTTCGATTCCGACTGGGTGAACGTGGGCACCTACCGCGTGCAGGTTCACGATCGCACCACCGTCGGGCTCGATATGGTGCCGGGGAAGCACGGCGCCATCCAGTATGAGAAGTACATGAAGGCGGGCAAACCGTTTCCCGTGGCGATCGTGTGCGGCTGCGATCCGCTCGGCTACCTGATATCGGGCATCGAGGTTCCGTTCGGCATGTGCGAGTACAACTATATCGGCGCGATCCTCGGGGAGCCGGTGTCAGTCGTGAAAGGGCAGCTGACCGGCCTGCCGATACCCGCCGCGTCCGAGATCGTGCTCGAGGGCTGGGCGCACCCCGGCGACGTGCGCACCGAAGGGCCGTTCGGGGAATTCCACGGCTACTACCCGGGGAAGGCGGGAACGGCGCCCGCGGTCAAGATCGAGCGCATCTATTACCGGAACGATCCGATCATGGTGGGGAGCCCGCCCGCCAAGCCGCCCAACGACTATTCGTACTCGAAGGCGGTGATGCGCTCGGCCATGCTGTTCGACGCGCTCCTCGCCGCGGGCGTGCCCGACGTGAAGGCAGTCTGGGCGCACGAAATCGGTGGCGCGCGGATGTTCAACGTGGTGGCGATCAAGCAGCGCTATGCCGGCCACGCCAGGCAGGCGGGCCACATCCTGAACCAATGCGGTGTCGCCGCCTACATGTCGCGCTACTCGGTGGTGGTGGACGAGGACATCGATCCGTCCAATCTCCAGGAGGTGATGTGGGCGGTCGCGACGCGCACCGATCCGGTGGTGGACATCGACATCATCCAGCGCGGCATGGGATCGAAGAACGATCCGATGTACGTCGCGTACCCCTACCAGGCGCCGTTCAGCTCGAAGGCGATCATCGACGCCTGCCGGCCCTACGACCACCTCCACGAGTTTCCCGAGGTCGCGGAGGCGAGCAAGGAGCTGCAGGAAAAGGTCCGCGCCAAGTGGAAGGACCTTTTCTAAGGCAGAAGTCAGAAGCATTGAAACACGAGACTTAGGAGGAAAACAGTGATGATCCGAGCATTGGCCGCTGGCCTGATGTCCCTGGTACTGTGCGCCGCAGCCGCGGCGCAGCAATATCCGAGGAAGCCGATACGGGTGCTGGTGCCGTACGCGCCGGGCGGCGTGGTGGACACGACGACCCGCATCGTCACCAACAAGATCAGCGAGCGCCTGGGATGGCAATTCGTGGTGGACAACCGGCCCGGTGGCAACGGCTTTATCGCGGTGGGCATCGCCGCGCGCGGCGCGCCAGACGGCTACACGATTCTTTCCGCCCACACGGGTGAGTTCGCGGTCAGCCCGTTCGTGTTCAAGGGCGTGCCCTTCGAGCTCGACCGCGACTTCGAAGCCGTTGTGATGCTGAGCGACGCGCCGATGATCGTGGTGGTCAACAGCCGGTCACCGATCAACAGCTTCAAAGATCTCGTCGCGGCGGCGAAAGCCAAGCCCGGCGCGGTGACCTTCGGCTCCCCGGGCAATGGATCCGTCAATCACCTCGCCAGCGAGTGGCTGGCGGTGGCTGCTGGCGTCAAGATGCTGCACATTCCCTACAAGGGTGGCGCCCCGGCCGTCTCCGCCGTGGCGACGAACGAGGTCGTCTGGACCATCGCAGGACTGCCGGGCGTAACGCCGCATCTCCAAGCCAAGCGGGTGAAGGTGCTCGGCATCACCACTGCCAAGCGGACGGCACAGACCCCGGACTGGCCGTCGGCGCAGGAAGGCGGCATCCCCAATGTTGACGCATCCATCTGGGTCGGCTTCTTCGTTCCCAAGGGCACGCCGAAGAGCATCATCAACCAGCTGTACTCGGTGTCGGCCGACATGCTGAAATTCCCGGACGTGAGGGAGCGTTTTGCGACGATCGGCGGCGCGGAAGCGATCGGCATGCCGCCGGCGGCGTTCCACGCTCGCGTCAAGCAGGATGCCGAGCGCTACGGGAAGATCGTCAAAACGGTGGGAATCCAGCCGCAATAGGCTCGATCGCCAGGGGAGCGCGTCATGAAAGGTCGTGAGTTGCGCGCGGAGGCGCGTATCGCGGTGCGGGAGCGGGGATCGTTGAAGGGCGGCACGCTGCATGCCGGCGAGGACTGGTTCCCGTGCATGGTCCAGGACATGAGCGACAGCGGCTTTCTGATCCTGTGCAGCAAGGAGCTTTCAGTCGGGCAGGTCCTCGAATTCCGGTGCGAGCTGTTCCCGGGGAGGTCGCTCAACTGCAGTATCGAGGTGAGGCACGTTAGCTCCAACGGCATGGGCACGAAGGTCGTGGAAATCGACGGCAGAGGAACCCGCCTGATCGAGCTTTACCTGCAGGAGCAGTACTCGCTCAAGCTGAACAGCAAGCTCTGATCGTTCCTCCTCTTCCGTCCCGCATTCCTCACCCTTCGTCGGGGGCGCCCCCGACGACGACCAGATCCTCCTGCCCGATCTTGTCGGTGTTGAACTTCGCCGCGCGCTCGCGCATCGTCTTCAGCACCTCCTCGAGCGGCGGCGGCTCGCCCTGGATCCAGCGCAGGGGATTGATGCGCGCCACCACGAAGGTCTTGAGATAGGGGCTCATGAGACCCTTCGCCTTCAGCTTCTCCACGACGCCCGCGACGAGCTCGTCCAGCTCGAACACCTTCCCGGCGTGCTTCTCATGCGCGTGCAGCGCCTTGCGCAGCGAGTCTCCGGAGAACGTCTCGAGGCGGCGCAGGATCGGCGCGTAGGCGCCGCCCGCGAAATTCTTCTTCTGCTCGTAGCACAGGCCCAGCGTCACCAGCGCCGCCTCCTCGAGGTAGTAGGCAAACTCGGTCTCCGGCCGCGCGCCGTCCTCCTCGAGCAGCCCCCGGTAGATGCGGATCACCTCGAGCGAGCGCTCCTTCAGGTTGTGCGCTTTCTCGGTGTTCAACGCGAGGATCTGCCAGGCAATCTCGCGCCGCGGTACGACGAGCGCAGTGATCGCCCTTGCCCCCAGCCGGCGCATCGCCGCCAGGCGGTGGCGCCCGTTGGGCGTCCAGAATCCCTCCCGGGGCGCGGTGATGGCGATTACGGGGTCGAGAAAGAGGCCGGTCTTGTCGAGAACTCCGGCGAGCTTCTTGTGGTGCGCCTCCGACAGGTCGCGCTGAAACGGGGTGGGCTCGATCTTGTCGATCGGCAGCGACGCGAACACCACCGGATGGCCGCCGAGCGGCTCGTGGTAGGCGCCCAGCACGACACCGCCTTCGTGCTCGATGCGGCGACTGAGGTCAGCGACCTCGGACGATGCAGCATCGAGGCGGCATGCCTCAGGCTCGATGCCGCGCGAGCGCGCCGCCGCTTTCTTCGGCGCACGCTTGGCGGGCGCGCGCTTGCGCCCGGTGGCTGGCTTGGGTCTTGCCGTTGGTGCCATTGCGGGATCTCCACCGGGAAAATCGAGTCTATTGTCGGGTGCAGCGGGATTCGCCGGCCATTGTGCACCGCAGCTTGTCATCCTTCAATCCGGGCATTGCGTTATTCTGTTCGCGTGGACAACGAGTGGGGCTGGACGTGAATCACGGCCTGTGGGTCCGGGTTGCGGCTCTCGCGTTGCTGGTGGCGGCGCTGGCGGCGTGCGGAGTGCGCGTCCCGAAAGCATGGGAGCCGCTGCTCGAGGAAGTCAGGGCGTTCGAGCAGCGCATTGGCTTCAGGAAGACCGCTACCTTCCTCGAGTTCTCCGAGGAGCAGAAGAGCGTCCCGTTTTGCGGCCACGTGTCGCCGCTCTACCTGCCGTATTCATACGAGGACCCGGCCATCCTCTGGTACGACGTGGCAACAGAGCGGGAATGCCGGGCCCACGCCGATGGCGCGGACGTCTATTTCGGCGCGGTGGAGGTGCTGGGCGAAGTCGGCGCGGCGGTGAGTCCCGAGGTGCTTGGCGCTCAGCTGCAGCGCTTCCTCTATCTCGTCTTTCACGAAGACTGCCATGAGCAATTCGATTTCCCCTACGGCATCGAGGAGGCGCTCTGCAACCTGATTGCCTACCAGGCGATGGCGCAGTTCAGCAGGGAGAAATACGGTCCCGGGGCCCGCGAGTTCGTCGCAATCCAGCGCTACACGAGCCTGGAGGCCAAGCGCACTCACAGCGTCACGGTGCTCTACGAGCGGCTCGCCGCGCACTATGCGCGCTACGATAGCAAGGAGATGTCAGCCGATGCGCTGCTGAAGGAACGCGCCCGCGTGTTCCGCAGCGCCGAGCGGGCGCTGGCATGGAGAAGGGGGTCTTTTAACAACGTTGGCATGGCGAGCGAGATGACCTACAGCCGCCATTTCCCGCTGTGCGAGCGCGTCTACGATGCGCTCGGCCGCGATCTCGCCCGCACCGTCGAGTTCTTCCGGCGCGTGGACGCCGCCAAGCCCCCGCCAGCCAAAGTGATGAAGGTACGCAATATCGCGTCCAAGGACAGCGTCGAATTCATCCGCGCCTACGAAGCGGAGGTCGTGAAAACGATCGAAGCCGCGCTCGCGAGAAAATAGCCGGTCTTGTAGTAAAAGAATCAGCCAGTTAGGCCCCGGTCCCATTAGTAAGTCATCCGTAAGCCTGCGGTAAGCGATCCGCAAGCCCCCCCGGCGCACGATCAGCGCCGTGAGCAGCGGGACCGTCGATTTGCCCCATGCGACGCCCCCCGCCGCGACGAATTGGAGGGGATCCCATGCGAATCGAATCTCGATCCTTGGCGCGATTGGCCGCAGGCCTCATGGTGGTGGCGCTGGCTGCATGCGGTGGTGGCGGGAACGATGATAGCCCGCCGGCCCCGTCCTCGCCCCCGGACGTCTCCGGTGTATGGGCCGGTACCTGGACCGGATCCAATACCGCCCAGGGTTTGGTGACGGGGACGTGGGAGGCGGAACTCTCCCAGTCCGCGTCGGGTGTCACCGGAACCGCCACCCTCCGCGGCGACGTCGATTGCATCGACGGCGCGGTCGACGCATCGGCAGGTTCGAACAACATCGTAATGGGGACGCTGGACCGTCCCCCTTGTTTCCAGAATACCTGGATGCTGACCGCGGTTGATTCGAACAGCGGCAATGCCGGCGGCACCTGGACTCAGCCCGGGCAGCAGGGCCAGGGAACGTTCACCGGGATCCGGATCGCAAAGCCGGGAGGGCCGCGCGTACGTTTCGTGAATCCGCCGGCGGGGACGCCCAATGCGCTGGTGACGATCGTCGGCACGAATCTCGGCGCCCTGCCGGCAGACAATGCGATCACCTTCAACGGTACGCCGGCCGAAACGCTGTCGGCAAGCCATGTCGCGTTGACCGCGCGCGTGCCGGCAGGAGCGACGAGCGGCCCGGTGCGCTTGACCACGGCGCAGGGACTCGCCATCAGTCCGCTGCACTTCAACCGCAACGCGACGTTTCCGGAACCGGTCGTTACCGCGACCATCGCTACCGCCGCGGTACCGGAGGGCGTGACGTTCAGCCCCGATGGACGCAAGTCGTATGTGGCGACCCGCTCGGCGCCGGTATCTCTGATCAACACGGCAAACAACTTTGTCTTGGGTTCTCCAACCACGGGGGCGCAGGCGCATTCGATCGTCGCCGGTCCGTCCGGCAGATGGGTATACGTGACTAACGGGTCGGGCGGCATCTCCGTGCTCGATGCGGCGACCGCGGCGAAGACGGACATGATCCCCGTCGTCGTGAACGGTTCCATGGTCAATGCGGGAGGCGGGCCGACGCTCAATCCGCAGGGGCTCGCCATCAGCATGGATGGCCGGCACCTTTTTGTTTCGGACAACCAGGATGGCGGGGCGGTCGTGGTAATCGACATCGCGACCAAGACCGCGGTAGCGAGTTTCGCCCTCGGCCCGGGCTGGACGCCGCTGGGGATCGCCGTCAATCCGGATGGACAGCGCGCGTACTTTGCGTTCGCGGATGGAACCGCTTCCAACCTCGACGTCGTCAGAGTCTTCGACACGGTCAAGATGGCGCCCACGGCGACCAGCATTCCGGTCGGAGCGCGTCCGACCGCGATCGCCGTCACACCCGACGGCGCGAAAGCCTATGTTTCCAATTATCTGGGCAATTCGGTCACGGTGATCGACGCCGCCACCAGCCAGGTGAAGACGACCATCGCGGTCGGGACGCGCCCGGCCGGCATCGCCGTCAGCCCCGACAACAGCCGCGTCTACGTGGTCAACAACGGGAGCAACTCGGTCAGCGTGATCGGCGTCGTGAACGACCTGGTCCTTGCTCCAGTCACCGTGGGCAACGGGCCCGAAAGCATCGCCATCAGTCCCGATGGGGCGCGTGCCTACGTGACGAACGCCGGCAGCAATACCGTCACGGAGCTCGACGGGCCCGTGACCCTGACCATTGCGAAGTCTGGCACCGGCATCGGCACCGTGACGTCGAACCCGTCGGGCATCGCGTGTGGCGCCACGTGCCAGGCCCGATTCGCTGCGAATACCGTGGTGAGCCTGTCGGCGATGGCGGCGGGCGGCTCGACGTTCTCGGGCTGGTCGGGAAATTGCGCGGGCGGCGTCGTGACGATGAATGTCACCAAGTCCTGCACCGCCACCTTCACCGCGACGGCACCTCCCGGTGGTGGCGGAGGCGGTGGGAGCGGTGGAAGCTGCACCCAGAGCAATCCCTGCAGCTGTTTCATTGCGACGGCGGCCTACGGAAGCTCCATGGCTGGCGACGTCGTGACGCTGCGCCGATTCCGCGATGATCACCTCATGAAGAGCGAAGCCGGGCGAGCGTTCGTGCAGCTGTATTACCGGTACTCGCCTCCGGTCGCGGAGTTCATCCGAGAACGCGACTGGCTGCGCGCCGTAGTCAGAGGAGCCTTGTGGCCGATCGTAACCGTCATCAAACATCCCGCGCCCGCGGCGAGCATCGTTCTCCTCCTCGCTCTTGCGGTGGTGCGGATCCGGCGCGCGAACGCAGCGTGAGAAGGTGGTTCAGCGCACCTTGACGATGCCGTCGGGCGCGGGCTTGGCGGGGAGCCGGATCTCCTGAACGGCGCCTGAGCGGCTGATCAATACCCGGTCGGCGCGCACTTCCGCCAGCGTCACACCCGCCGCGATGCCCTGACCCGCGCGCAACGCGAGCGGCGGCCGGCCGTCCACCGCGAGCAGCGCGATTCCCTTGCCGAGCTTGCCCTGCGCAATGACGCCGACGAGCCGGATGTCGCTCCCGTCGGCGCCGGGCAGCGCGCCGAACAGGAACGCGATGGGCGCAATGTCCGCTGCGCGAGTGCGGGGAGCGGAATCGCCCAGGGTAACGGGGCGCACGGGCTCGGAAGAGGTCCGGCGCGCGCTGAACTCCAACACTCCTCCCGTGATCGTCGCTGCGAGCGCGAGCACCAGCACGAACGTGCACGCGCGCGCGAGATTCGCGCCCGAGACGCCGATTCGCAACCAGGGCCGATTGCGCAACATCGAGAGAGGCCGATTCATCCGGATCCGTTGATTGTCCGCAGCGCCGATGATAGATGCCGCGCGCGCGTCAGTAAAGGCATCGCCACCGCCCATCGCCACGAGTTGCCGCGCGCGGAATCCGCGCCGGCGCGCCGGAAAGCTCCTTGCTCTTATGGGTGTGCGGAAACATAATACGCAGCGGAAACCCGCGCCCCGCGGGCCTTGCGTGACGGTGGAACCATGATCGACGGAACGACCTGCGATGCAAGCCCGGCCGCGCGGTCGGCGCGCGGCTTCACGCTGGTCGAGATCATGGTGGTGGTGGTGATCCTCGGCATCCTCGCCGTGCTGATCGTGCCGCGGGTCGTCGGCCGCACCGATGAGGCGCGCACCGTGGCGGCCAAGCAGGACGTTGCGGCGATCATGCAGGCATTGAAGCTCTATCGCCTGGACAACGGACGCTACCCCACGACCGAGCAGGGACTGGCGGCGCTCGTCACCAGGCCTCAGGGCGACCCGGTCCCGAAGAACTGGCAGAAGTACCTCGACAAGATCCCCAAGGACCCATGGGGCAACCTCTATCAATATCTCAATCCCGGCGTGCGCGGGGAAATCGATGTCTTCTCGCTCGGGGCCGATAACCAGCCCGGCGGCAGCGGGGCCGATGGCGACGTCGGCTCCTGGGATCTGTAGCTCGTGCACGCTCTCATGCGCCGCGCCGGGTTTACGCTGATCGAGCTCCTGGTCGTGATCGCCATGCTCGGCATCGCCGCCGCCGTGGTCGCGCTTTCGGTGCCGAAAAGCGACGCCCGGCTGCTGCGCGAGGAAACCGCGCGCCTCGGCGCCCTGTTCCGCATTGCGCAGGACGAGGCGCGGATCACCGGGCGGACGCTGGTATGGGAAGCCGATATCAACGGCTACCGCTTCCGGCCGCTCGACGAGGAGGCGGCGCGCGACTGGAGCGATGACGTCCTGCGCCGGCGGGCGTGGCCGTTCGAGGTGCGGAGCATCGAAGGTGGTCACATCGTGTTCGGCCGCGAGCCGCTGCTCGATGCGGCGACGCTGCACATCGCCACGGCCGGGGCCGAAGTGCGGCTCGCGCTCGACGCGCTCGGCAACCTGAAGCCGACCGAATGAGAAGCCACCGCGCGCGCGCCTTCACGCTGATCGAGGTGCTGGTGGCGCTCGCGATCGTTGCCGTAGCGCTGCTCGCCGGCCTGCGCGCGGTGGGCACGATGGCGCAGACGGGCGCCGAGCTGAAGCTGCGCCTACTGGCGCAGATCTCCGCCGAGAACCGGATCGCCGAGCTGCGCGCCGCGCGTGCCTTTCCCGGCATCGGCAGCCGCACCGTCGAATGCCCGCAAGGCGGAGTGCCACTCGAGTGCGTCGAGGAAGCCAAAGCGACGCCGAACCCGCTGTTTCGCCGCATTGAAGTGCGCGTGTACGCGGGCAGCGGCCGCGACCATGTGCTCGCCGAGCTGATCGGCATTCTCCCGCGCGAGTCCTGAGGCCATGCGTGAGACGCGCCTGACACCCGGCTTCACGCTGGTCGAGATGCTGGTGGCGATCGCCCTGCTCGGGCTCCTCGGCGTCATTTCCTGGCGCGGACTCGACTACGTTTCCGGGCAGCGCGAGCGCATCGACCGCGACACCGAGGATCTCTCTCGCGTGCTGCGCGTGCTGTCCCAGCTCGAGCGCGACATCGCGCAACGCGCCGCGGACGCCGTGCTGCCGCCGCAATCCTCGCCCGCCCTGCTGCCGTCCTCGATTTCCGTTCATCCCGCCGGAGACGGCAGCGTCGCGCTCGAGATCGTGCGGATTGCGCCTCGCGGCGGCGGGCCGGCGCGCGCGCAGCGCATCGTCTATCGCATCGCCGACGCGACGCTCACGCGCAGCGCCTCCCCGGCGGCAATCGACTTGCCGATTGCGGCGGCAGGCGATGCCATTGACGTGCTTCCCGGCGCGCGGGGGCTCGCGGTGCGCGCGTACTCCGGCGGTTTCTGGTCCGAGCCGGGCAGCGGCGCGGCGGGGGTGCAGCCGCCCGCCCGCGCGACTGCGCTCGAAGTGACGGTCGTAGCCGCGGACGGCGCGCGCTACGTGCGGGTGTTCGTGCTATGAGAACGGAGCGCGGCGCCGCCGTCGTGATGGCGATGCTCGTCGTCGCGGTGACGGCGACGCTCGTTACCGGCGCGTTCTGGCGGCAGAGCGTCGTCGCGCGTCAGGCGGAAAACGAGCTGTCCTTCGCCCAGGCGAAATGGCTCATTCGCGGCGCGATCGACTGGGCCGGCGTGATCCTGAGGGAAGACGCGCGCACCTCCAGCGTGGACCACGCCGGCGAGCCGTGGGGCGTGCCGCTCGCCGACACCCACTTGAACCCCGATGACGGGCGCGATCCGGTGTATCTGGCCGGCGCGATCCGCGACGAGCAGGCGAAATTCAACCTGCGCAATCTCGCGGGACCGAAAGGCGTGAATTTGCGCGAGCTGGAGGTTTTGCGCCGGCTGCTGGCGCTGGTCGGCGCGAGCGAGACGCTCGCCGCGCCCATCGCGGAGCGCGTGCTGGCCGCGGTGCCGGGCGAGGGCGGGCGCAGGCAGGTCGCGCTCGGACTCGGCGCGGTAGACGATCTGCTCGGGGTGAAGGGGGTCAACGCCGCCGCGATCGAGCGGCTGCGGCCGTTCGTCACGGTGCTGCCGCAACCGACCCCGGTCAACGCGAACACCGCGCCCGCGGAGGTGCTGGCGGCCCGTTTCGAGAACCTCGCGCTCGCCGATGCGCGGCGCCTGACCGCGAGCCGCGACCGCGCGTTTTTCAAGGACCGCACCGACGTGCTGACCCGCATCGCCCCATTGAAGCTCCAGGCGACTGACGCGGAAATCGCGGTGGCGACGCGGTTCTTCTCCGTGGACGGAACGGTGAGCTACCGGCGCGCCCGGCTGAATTCCCAGGCCCTGCTCAGGCGCGAGGCCAACCGGGTGGAAGCCGTGTGGCTGCGGGAGGCGGTGTGAGGGCGCTGCGCGTGCGCCTCCCGCCGCTCGCCGAGTTCGGCGCGGACTCGGCGCTCGATTTCGAGATCATCGACGGCGAGCGCCGCGTGCTGGAGCGCGGCATCGCAGTTCCGGCGGCGCTGCCGCGGATTGCGCGCGTGGAGCTCGTGATTGCATCGCCCGACGTCCTGATGTTCGGCGTGGCGCTGCCGCGGCTCTCCGGCGCGCGGCTGCGCGCGGCGTTGCCCGCGCTCGCCGAGCCGATGCTGCTCGGCGACATCGAGCAGGCGTTTGTCGTTGCCGGCCGGCCCGATGCCGCCGGACGCTCGACGCTCGCGGTGCTCGACCGGGCGCTGTTTGCGCGCGCGCTCGCGCTGTTCGCGCGCCTCGGCATCACGCCGGTGAGCGCAACCCCGGAACCGCTGACCCTCGCCGCCGGACGGGGCAGCTGGCGCCTGCGGCTCGGTAGCGCGTACGGCAGCCTGCGCATGGGCGAGCGCCTCGGCATCGCGTGTTCCTACACCGGGGGCGCTGATCCGCCGATCGAGCTGCGGCTCGCGCTCGAGCAGGCCGGCGCGGCGCGGCCCGAGGCGATCGAAGTCGAGGGCGCATTCGACGCCATGGCGTGGACCGCGGCGCTCGGCGTGACAGTGACCGCGACCGCACCCGATCCCAGCCGCTCGGCGCCGGTCGCGCTCGAGCTGCTGCAATACGATCTGGCGCCGGGCATGGTCGACTGGCGCGCCTGGCGCATGCCGGCCGCGCTTGCCGCGGCACTCGCGCTCGCGTGGATCGCCGGGCTCAATATCGACGCGTGGCTCAAGCAGCGCGAGGCGCGGCAGCTGCGCGGGCAGATGAACGCGGTTTTTCGAGAAACGTTTCCTCGGGTCCCGGTGGTGCTCGATCCGCTGGCACAAATGCAGCGCGCGCTCGCCGACATGCGCGCCGGAGCGGGCACCGGCGACACCGGGGACTTCCTGCCGCTCGCCGCGCGCTTCGCGCAGGCCACGCAGGTGGACGCCGAATCGGTGCAACTGATCGAGTATCGCGACCGCGCATTGCTGGTGCGCCTGGAGCCCCGGGCAGTGGATTCGGCGGCGAAACGCGACGCGCTCCTCGCGCGCCTCGCGAAGGCCGGCCTGGCGGGGAGGTTCTCCGACTCGATGTTGAGCGTGCGCCGGGGGGGCGGAACGTGATTGCCCGGCTGCGCACCTGGTGGCTCGGGCTCGCCCGGCGCGAGCGGATCATGACGGCCGCGGTCGGATCGCTCGCCGTGCTGGTCGTCCTCTATCTCGTCGCGCTCGAACCGGCGTGGAAGACGCGCCAGCGCCTGGGCGCGGAATTGCCGCGCTTGCGCGCGCAGGCGGAGGAGATCAACGCGCTTGCGCAGGAAGCGAAACGGTTGACGAGCCGCGGCGTCGCGGTGGAATCGGCGGGCGCGGCGAAAGTGGCGCTTGAGCAGGCGCTCGCGCAGGCGAATCTCGGCGGCGTGCGCGTTGCCGTGCTCGATGACCGCCGTATTTCCGTGAGCGCGAAAGGCGTGCCCGTGACGCAGTGGCTCGCGTGGGCGGAAGAGGCGGCGCGCGAGTCGCGAATGCAAATTGCGGCCGTGCGGATCGCGCGAACCCCCATTCGCGCCGTCGTCGATGCCGAGGCCACTTTCGAGATCGCGGCCCGGCGATAAGCTGACCCTCCAGCATGCGTTACCGGATCGTCCTCGCGCTTGCTGCCGTCTTCGTGGTGGCCCTGACTGTGGTGGTGCGCGCCCCCGCAGCCTGGGTTGGCGACTGGCTGCAGTCGCAAGGCCGATTGCGCCTCATCGACGCGCACGGCACGGTCTGGAGCGGATCGGCGATGCTCGGCTTCAGCGACGGGCGGCAGGTGATGCTCGTTCCGGGACGGGTGTCGTGGAAGATCGGGCTTGCGGCGTTGGGCGCGGGCCGCGTGACGGCGCACGTTGCGCATCCGTCGATGTCAGCGCCGCTCGCGGTTTCGCTGGGGGCGGGTTCGATCGCGCTGAAAGCGGGACAGGCCGAGCTCCCCGCGGCGCTGCTCGTGGCCCTGGGCACGCCGTTCAACACGGTGCGACCCGGGGGCGCGCTCGGTCTGCGCTGGACCGATGTCGAGTTCAAGGGTGGCGTATTGGGGGGCAGCCTCCAGATCGAATGGCGCGATGCGCAATCGGCGCTGTCTACCGTCGCGCCGCTGGGAAGCTATCTCCTGCAGATCACCGGCGGGGGCGACGGCGCGCGCGTGCAGCTCGACACCCTGCGCGGGCCGCTGCGCCTGCAGGGCAGCGGCACACTGCGCGGCGGGCGCGTGAGCTTCAGGGGTCGGGCCTCGGCCGATCCGGAAATGCGCCCCGCGCTGATCGGATTGATCAGCGTGCTCGGGCGCCGGGTCGGGGACGAAGCGATACTGGCGCTTGAAACATGATTAAAATGAATGACATACGCATTGGCTTTGGTGTCGACGCCACACTGCGCAACGTTGCAGCCCTTTGGCCTTCGCCGCGAGCCTGCCGTTGGAGCATAATGCGCTTCCCGTCCTCGAAACTTGGGCGAAATGAAGGACATGTCTTTGGTACTTCGAGTGAATGCGCAAGATCGGGTCGACGCGCGCGCTCGGTGCTCGCTCAGCGATCGGCTCCACCGGTTGGCGGCGACCCTGCTCGTGGTGCTTGCGATGTGCGCGGGCGCGGCGGCGCAGGAGCGCGTCACGCTCAATTTCTCGAATACCGAGATCGAAGCCGTGGTGCGGGCGATCTCCCAGTTCACCGGCAAGGTCTTCATCGTCGATCCCCGCGTCAAGGGCACGCTCAATCTCACCATCGAACAGCCGCTGTCTCCTGACCAGGCGCTGGCGGCGCTGAGCGCGGCATTGCGCCTGCAAGGCGTCGTGCTGGTCGAATCGGGCGGGATCGTGCGCGT
Source organism: Burkholderiales bacterium (assembly GCA_036397875.1). Taxonomy (GTDB): domain Bacteria; phylum Pseudomonadota; class Gammaproteobacteria; order Burkholderiales; family SG8-41; genus SG8-41. The sequence continues at coordinate 4,271 of DASWIC010000105.1, read as the reverse complement.
GGTGCCCGAGGCCGACGCCAAGCTCCAGGGCGGAGCGGTGCAGTTCGGGCCGCCGGTGGGGCCAGGGCGCGGCGACGAGCTCGTCACGCAGGTCTTCCGCCTGAATTACGCCGCCGCGGCGAGCGTCGTCCAGGTGCTGCGCCCGCTGATCGCGCCGAACAACACGATCACCGCCTACCCCGCCAACAACACCATCGTCGTCACCGACTTCGGGGAAAACGTTCGCCGCATCGCGCGCATCATTGCGGCGATCGACACGCCCGCCGGCAGCGAGATCGACATCGTCCAGCTGCAGCACGCGATCGCGAGCGATCTCGCGGTCCTGCTGGGAAAGATGCTCGACGCGGCGGCGCAGGGCGGGGACCCGAGCCAGCGGGTGACGATACTGGCCGAGCCGACCAGCAACTCGCTGCTCATCCGGTCCGCGAGCACCGCGCGGGCGAATCTCGTGCGGGAGTTGATCGCCAAGCTCGACCAGCCCTCGGCGGTGCCGGGCAATATCCGCGTCGTGTACCTGAAGAACGCCGAGGCGACGCGACTCGCGCGAACGCTGCTCGGCGTGGGCGGGAGTGATCCCGCTACGGCCGGATTGTCCCAGTCGACCACGGCGACTGTATTTCAGGCGGCGGGGCGGCCGCCGGGCTCGCCTCCGCCAGCGCAGCCGCCGGGTGCGCCCCCGGCTCCCCAGACCGCGATCGCGGCGCCGGTCTCGGGCCAGGTCGGCGGTGCGTTGATCCAGGCCGATCCCACGACGAATACGCTCATCATCACCGCGCCCGACGCGGTCTACCGCCAGCTGCGCGCCGTCATCGACCAGCTCGACGTGCGCCGCGCGCAGGTCTTCATCGAGAGCCTGATCGTCGAGGTGACGAGCGACCAGGCGGCCGAGTTCGGGATCCAGTGGCAGACCGGGACGGGCAGCGCGGCTGCCGGCGGCGACACCGGCGCGGTCGGCGGCACCAACTTCGGCGGTGTCGGCCAGAACATCATCGGCATCGCGGTCAATCCGGCCACCGCGGGCCCCGGGCTCAACATCGGCATCGCGAAGGGGCAGATCACCCTGGCGGGCATCGGCACGATCACCAACCTGCAGTTCCTGGCGCGCGCGCTGGAGCAGACCACCAAGGCGAACATCCTTTCCACGCCCAACCTGCTCACGCTCGATAACGAGGAAGCGCGCATCATCGTCGGGCAGAACGTCCCCTTCATTACCGGGCAGTTCACGACCGCGGCGTCGGCGACCGTCAACCCGTTCCAGACCATCGAGCGCCGCGATGTCGGCCTGACGCTCCGGGTCCGGCCGCAGATCAGCGAGGGGGGCACGATCAAGCTGGTGATCTACCAGGAGGTGTCGAGTGTCGCGGCGCCTTCCGCCGCGGGCCCCATCACCAACATGCGGGCGATCGAGACCAACGTGCTGGTGGATGACGGCTCCATCGTGGTGCTGGGAGGGCTGGTGCAGGACAGCGTGACCACGACCGTGGAAAAGGTGCCCGTGCTAGGCGATATCCCGCTGCTCGGCCACCTGTTCCGCTACGAGTCGCGCAAGCAGGAGAAGACCAACCTGATGGTTTTCCTGCGGCCGTACGTCGTGCGCGATGAAGCGGCCGGCCGCTCGCTCGTGATCGACCGCTACGACCAGATGCGCATGCTCGAACAGGGCACGAAGCAGGGCCCGCATCCGATTCTGCCCCAGATGGAGCCCCCGGTGCTGTCGCCGCTTGGCCCGCAAACCGGGCCCGCCGAGGATCCGGGCGCGGCGGTGATTCCACCCGCGGATCCGGCTGCTACGCCCACCCAGTAGCGCCGGTGCCGGAATGCACCGCGACCTGAGGCTCCGGCTGCAATGAAGCACCTCATTCCCTACGCCTACGCCAAGGCGCACTCGCTGCTGCCGGCGGCGGAGCGCGACGGGCGGCTCGAGCTCTGGGTCACGCGTGCCACGCCGCCGGCCGCGATCATGGAGGCGCGGCGGGCGCTCGCGCGCGACGTCACGCCGATCCTGGTCGATGCCGGGCAGTTCGAGGCGAACCTGCGCGCCGCGTACGCCGACTCCGAGGGCGAAGCCGCGAGCGTGGTGGGCGAAGTCGAGGGCAAGATCGATCTCGGCCGCCTGATGCAGGACATCCCCGAAATCGAGGACCTGCTCGAAGCGCGCGACGACGCGCCGATCATCCGCATGCTGAACGCGCTGCTCTCGCAGGCGGTGCGCGAGGGCGCCTCCGACATCCACGTCGAGCCCTTCGAGAGCTATTCCACGGTGCGCTACCGCGTCGACGGCACGCTCCGCGACATCGTGCGGCCGCGCCGCGCGCTGCATGCGGCGCTCGTCTCGCGCATCAAGATCATGGCGAATCTCGACATCGCCGAGAAGCGGCTGCCGCAGGATGGCCGCATCATGCTGCGCCTGGGGGGGCGCCCGGTGGACGTTCGCGTCTCGACGCTCCCCACCGGTCACGGGGAGCGCGCGGTGCTACGCCTGCTCGACAAGGAGCGCGGGCGGCTCGAGCCGGAGAAGCTCGGCATGGCGCCGGAGACGCTTCGCGCAATTGACCGGCTGGTGAAGCAGCCGCACGGCATCGTGCTCGTGACCGGCCCCACGGGCAGCGGCAAGACGACGACGCTCTACGCCATGCTCTCGCGCCTCGACGCCGCCACCACCAACATCACGACCGTCGAGGACCCGATCGAGTACGACCTGGAGGGCATCAGCCAGACGCAGGTCAACCCGCGAATCGACATGACGTTCGCGCGCGCGCTGCGCGCGATCCTGCGCCAGGACCCCGACGTCATCATGATCGGCGAGATCCGCGACCTGGAAACGGCCCAGATCGCAGTGCAGGCCTCCCTCACCGGTCACCTGGTGCTGGCGACGCTCCACACCAACGACTCGGCGTCCTCCGTGACCCGGCTCCTCGACATGGGCATCGAGCCCTTTCTGCTTTCGTCGTCGATCCTCGGCATCCTCGCGCAGCGCCTGCTGCGCAAGCTCTGCCCCGAATGCCGCCGGCGCGACGAAAACGGGCGCTGGCACGCGGCCGGCTGCCCCGCCTGCGGGCAGGTCGGATACCTGGGCCGCACCGGGATCTACGAGCTGCTGGAGATCGACGAGGCGCTGCGGGCGGCGATCCATGCTCGCGAAGGGGAGCAGAAGCTGCGGGAGCTGGCGCGCATCCGGGGGTTCCGTACGCTCCACGAGGACGGCGCGCGCTGGGTCGAGTCGGGCGTCACCTCGGGCGAAGAGCTGCTCCGCATCACCCGCGAACATTGATCGGAAGCCGCTCCTTCCCGCGGTGGAAGGGGCGCTATGTCGCGTGCTCCCGATTCTGGTAGATTCCGGTTGAACCCATGGCGTCGTTTCGCTTCGAGGCTTCCAACGCGGCCGGGCGCATCGAGCAGGGCCTGATCGAGGCCGACAGCGCGCGCGCGGCACGCACTTCGCTGCGCGCACGCGGCCTGGTGCCGCTCGCGGTCGATGCCATCGCCACGGGTCGCGGGGCGCGCCCGGCGCCATTCCGGCGCCGGCGGTTCTCCGAGTCCGAATTGGCGCTCGCCACGCGCCAGCTCTCCAGCCTGATTGCGGCCCGGCTGCCCCTCGCCACGGCGCTTGCAGCCACCGTCGAGGGGGCGGAGGACGCCGCGGTGCGCGAAGTGTTCGCCGCGGTGCGGAGCGAGGTCGTCGCCGGCCACCGTCTCGCCGATGCGCTCGGTCAATTTCCGCTCGAATTCCCCGAGGTCTATCGCGCGACGGTCGCCGCGGGCGAGGAATCGGGCGATCTGGCGCAGGTGATGGGGCGGCTCGCCGATTACATCGAGGAGCGCCAGGCGCTGCGCGGCAAGATCCTCGCCGCATTCGTCTATCCCGCGGTGGTGACGGCGGTCGCGCTCGCCATCGTCGTCTTTCTCATGACCTACGTCGTGCCGCAGGTGGTGGAAGTGTTCCAGCACACGCGGCAGGCACTGCCCTGGCCCACGCGCCTGCTTCTGGCGACGAGCGAGCTGCTGCGGGCAGGCGGCCTGTGGATCGTGCTCGGTGCGGTCGCCGTCGTCGTCGCGCTGCGCCGCTGGCTTGCCCGCCCCGGTCCGAAGGCCGCCTGGGACGCGTTCGCGCTGCGATTGCCTGTCTTCGGGCGCATGGTGCGCGCCGTGAACACGGCGCGCTTCGCTTCGACGCTCGCCATCCTGACCGCCGCCGGCGTGCCGCTGCTGCGCGCGCTCGAGGCGGCGCGCGCGACGCTCGCCAACGCGGTGCTCGCGAGAGCGGTCGTGGA
>DASWIC010000104.1:0-4798 GCA_036397875.1 Burkholderiales bacterium | reverse complement strand
GCCTTCGAGAAGTTCGACCCGCGCTTCACGGACATCGGGTCGGACGAGGCGGTGATGCTCTACACCCAGTATTCGACGCACTGGGACGGATTTCCCCACAAGGGTTCGCTGTTCGACGCGGACGGCGACAAGGTCGCGGAGAAGGTGTTCTACAACGGGTATCAGATCGTCGACAGCGACGGGCGCGGGACTCAGGGCGCGCTTGGCGCGGTCGCGCTCGGCATCCAGGGCATGGCGGAGACCGGTGTGCAGGGGCGCGGGGTGATGATCGATCTGCGCCATCACCTGGGCGATGAGCGCGTCGAGGTCGGCTACGACCGGCTCGAGATGATCATGAAGGTCGACGGCGTGCGGGTGGAGAAGGGCGATATCGTCTGCATCCACACCGGCCTCGGGCAGTTGATTCGGGACGCGGACGGCAGGCTCGACCCCTCGATCCGGCGCGCGTGCGCGGTGCTGGACGGCTACGACCGGCGGCTGCTCGAATGGATCGCCGACAGCGGGCTCGCGGCGATCGCGTCCGACAACCTCGCCGTGGAGCGCTCCTCCACGCTCGGCGCGGACCCGCGCCTGCCCCACCACGGACCGGCGCTGCCGCTGCACGAGCATTGCCTCTTCAAGCTGGGGATCCACCTCGGCGAGCTGTGGTATCTGACCGAGCTCGCCTCCTGGCTGCGGTTCAATCGCCGCAGCCGCTTCCTGCTGACCGCGCCGCCGCTGCGGCTTCCCGGGGCCGCGGGCTCCCCCGTGACGCCGGTGGCCACGGTGTAGACTGGCAAATGCCGTAGAGGAGGCGTCCCGTGACCATCGAAGTGTGCCCCGTCACCGCCGGCTTCGTCGCGGAGATCGGCGACGTCGACCTGTCGAAGCCGCTCGGCGCCGCGGATGAAGCGGCGATCAAGGAAGCGTTTTGGCAGTACGCCGTGCTGATCTTCCCCCAGCAGGAACTGACGCCGCAGCAGCACATCGATTTCGCGCAGCGGTTCGGCCCCGTCGAGACCGACCGCGTGCTGGACCAGAGCGTCACCCCCCATCGGCTCGATCCGAGCTTTGCCGACATCTCCAATCTGGCGCCGGACGGAGCGATCTGGTCGGAAGACAGCCGCCAGCGGGCGTACAAGGCGGGCAACAAGCTGTGGCACACGGACAGCTCCTTCAAGTTCCGCCCGGGCCTCGCCTCGATGCTGTACGCGCGCGCCGTCGCGCCGGTCGGCGGCCTCACCGAGTTCGCGGACCAGCGCGCGGCCTACGATGCGCTGCCGCAGGCGATGAAGCGCAGGCTGGAGGGGCTCGTCGCCGAGCACTCGATCGCCGAGTCGCGGCGCAAGAGCGGATTCACCGACTTCAATGCGGACGAAGCGCGGCGGCTGCCGCCGGTGCCGCAGGTGCTGGTGCGGACGATCCCGCAAAGCGGCAGGAAGTCGCTGTACCTGGCGTCGCACATCGGGCGGATCATCGGGATGCCCGAGGCGGAGGGCAGGGCGCTCGCCGCGGAGTTGATCGCGCACACGACCCAGCGCCAGTTCGTCTATACCCACCGCTGGCGGCGGCGCGACCTCGTCATGTGGGACAACCGCTGCACCCTGCATCGCGGCACGGACTACGACGACCTGCGCTGGGTGCGCGACATGCGCCGCACCACCGTCAGCGACGTCGCCAACACCTGCGAGCAGGCCGGCGTCGCCGTCCCCGCCTGACGTCATTCCCGCGCAGGCGGGAATCTAGGCTGCCAGTCCTCTACTGGATCCCCGCCTCCGCGGGGATGACGGACTGTCGGTCATTCCGGCTTAATGCCGGCCTGAGTGATGACCTTCTTCCACTGCTCGTAGTCCTTGCGGATCAGCTCGCGGACGACCTCGGGCGAGCCGCCGCCGGCGGGAAAGACGCCGCTCGCATGCAGCCGGCTTTCCATGTCCTTCCGGGACACGATCTTCCGCACCTCGGTGCTGATGCGCTCCACCACCGCCGGCGGGATCCCCTTCGGGCCGATCATCGCGTGCCAGTTGGTGGACTCGTAGCCGGGCACGGTTTCGGCGAGGGCCGGGATATCCGGCTCCGTGGGGATGCGCGTGGCGCTCGTCATCCCGATTGCGCGCACCCGTCCCGCCTTGACGTGCGGGAGCCCCGTCTGCGGCGGCGAGAAGACCACCTGGACGTGGCCCGCGATGACGTCGATCAAGGCCGGGCCGCCGCCCTTGTACTGCACGCCCGTCATCTTCGCCCGCGCCATGTAGAGGAAGAGCTCCGTGGTGAGATGCACGATCGTGCCCTGACCGCTGCTGCCGTAGAGAATGTCTCCCGGCCGTGATTTTGCGAGCGCGACCAGTTCCCGGGCGTTGCGCGCCGGCAGCGACGGGTGCGCGACCAGGACGAAGGGGCCCTTGCCGATCAGCACGATCGGCGTGTAGTCGTTCAGCGGATCGAATTTCGGCGGGCGCAGGCTGGGATTGATGGTGTAGCTCGGCGAGATCTCGAGCAGCGTGTAGCCGTCCGGCGCGGACCGGATGGCGACCTCGGTGCCGATCGCGCTGCCCGCCCCCGCGCGGTTCTCGACGATGATCTGCTGACCCAGCGCTTCACCGAGCTTTTGGCCGACGAGCCGGGCGATGAAGTCCACGCCGCCGCCTGGTGCAAATGGGACGATTATCCGAATCGGCTTCGACGGATAAGGTTGTGCCCAGCCAATCCCCGGGATCGCGATCGAAACCGCCAGCATCCCGATTCTGCAGATTTTTCTCATGGTCTCCTCCTCGCGTTCATTCTACCCTGTGCCGTCACGCGTCACCCGGGCGCGGTAAGCGCGCGGATGTCGAGATTGATGGTGCCGATCTCGCGCATCAGGTATTCCGGCGGCGGCTGGCGGTCCGCCTCGGTGCGCTCCGACGGCGGCTTCAGTTGCGCCTCGATGTAGGCGCCGAGCCGCCGGGCGCGGGCGACGATACGCGCGCCGAACAGCCGCCGCTCGCGCTCGTAGCACGCCAGCGCCGTGTCGAGATCGCCGCCCGCCGCCTGAATCTCGCGCGCCAGGCACTCGGCGTCGAGCGCGGCCTTGGTCACGCCCGCGCCCACGTGGGGGCGCGCGACGAAGGCGGCGTCCCCGAGCAGCGCCACCCGCCCCAGCGCCATGCGCGGCGACTCGAGGTCGAAGACCGACTGGAAAAAGATCTGCTCCGTCCGCTCCACGATGGCGGCGATCTGGGGCGCGAGCAGCTCGCGCGCCTCGACCTTGATGCGCGCGGTGATCTCGGGCCGGATGAGCGGCGGAGGGATCGAGATCCCGTGGCAGCGGCCGCTCGCGTCGGTGCACAGGCGCGGCAGCGCCTCGTGAAAATCCGTGGGACGGTACCAGATATGGTTGTAGGCGCGGCGTCCGGGGCGCGTGTCGTTGCCGCGTCCCGGCACGGGGTAGGAAAGCATCATCTCGCCTTCCGGAAAGCACATGGAGTAGCGCTCGAAGATCTCCCGGTCCGCGGGCGGGAAGGTCGCCTCGTCCACCAGGCCGCGCCACGCGACGTAGCCGGCGTAGCGTGGCTGCGCCTCCGGCAGGAGCAGCCCGCGCGCGGTCGAGTGCACGCCGTCCGCCCCGACCAGCAGGTCGCCGCGGCAGCGCGTGTCGTCGGCAAAGATTGCCGTGACGCCGCCGGCGTCCTGCTCGATGCGCTCGAGCGCCATCCCGAAACGGTAATCCGCGGCCGGAAATGCATCCTTGAGCAGCCGGTAGACCCGCGCCCAGCTGCTCTGGAGCTGCGACGTGGCGAGCCGATGGCTGACGCGGCCGTCACGCTCGAGGCAGACGCGCGTGTGCACCCAGACGCCTATCGTCTCGTCCACCGTCAGTCCGAGGCGTTGGATCACCGCCCGCAGCTCTTCGTGGGTGCCGATGCCGGCGCCGCGGGCCGCGAGATCGTCCTCGACGCGCTCGAACACCGTCACGTCCCAGCCGATGCCGCGCAGCGCGTTGGCGGCGAACAGGCCGCCGATCGAGCCGCCGATCACCAGTGCCCGTCGTTTCATGCCATTCTCAAGCGATGCAGGGGGGCGATTGGATCGGTTATTATCGAGCCATGGAAGCGCCCGTGCCACAGGTGATGGAACCCGGGCCGTCGGATGGCATGGTGACGCTCGCGCACGTGCTCTACGGCCTGCACGGATTCAGCGCGCTGATGGGCGTGTTGAGCCCTGCCTTCATCGTCACCGCCTTCCTGACCGGCTGGCCGTCGATCATCGCGGTCATCATCAACTACGTGAAGCGCGGCGATGCGCGCGGCACCTGGCTCGACTCGCATTTCAGCTGGCAGCTCCGCACCTTCTGGTACGCCGTCCTGTGGGTCGTGCTCGCCGGGCTGCTGATCCTGACATTCGTCGGCATACCCGTTGCGTGGCTGCTGCTGATCGGCGTCGGCATCTGGGTGCTCTATCGCATCATCCGCGGCTGGATCGCGCTCGTGGAAGCGAAGCCCATGCCCCTGCCCGACTGACGGGAATGATGATTGTTGATTCCCAGGTGCATATCTGGGGCGCCGACACTCCGGAGCGGCCGTGGCCGAAGCATCGGCCCGTCAAGGCGCAGCGCGATGTGCCGCTCGGGAAGGACGAGCTGCTGCGCGAGATGGACGCCGCGGGGGTCGCGCGCGTCGTGATCGTCCCGCCGTCCTGGGAAGGCGACCGCAACGACCTCGGCATCGCCGCCGCTCAGGCGCACCCCGATCGCTTCGCCGTCATGGGCCGCATCGATCCGGAGGCGCCCGAATCGCGGGGCAGAATCTCGGCGTGGCGCAGGCAGCCCGGCATGCTGGGC
>DASWIC010000103.1:0-24941 GCA_036397875.1 Burkholderiales bacterium | reverse complement strand
GTGCTGGCAGTACGTATTCCCCTCGAAGAACCGCTCCGCCGACCCCGATGACGGGGTCATCCGGCGACATCACCTTGACGAAGCCGTGCCCCAACGTGCGGTCAAGGAAGCCGCACGCGCGGCGGGTATTCCCAAACACGTAAACTGCCACACGTTACGCCACTCCTTTGCGACGCACCTATTGGAGGGCGGATATGACATTCGGACGGTTCAGGAGTTGCTCGGCCACTCCCACGTGTCCACCACGATGATCTACACCCACGTGCTGAACAAGGGCGGGCGGGGAGTGAAAAGCCCGCTTGATTCCGGCGGCGCCGGCCAGTCACCCGTCGCGCGGGACGTCACGGCCGAATACCGCGTTTCCGCTTGACCGGCAGCGTGAGGCCTTTACTACTCCTCGTCGTCCACCGGCTTGAGCAGGGTGAGCCGCGTGCCGATGCGAATGCCGTAGGCGCGCACGCCCGCGAGGATTGCCTGGCGGGTCCGGGCCGGCAAGGTCTCCGGCGGATGGACGCCGGGCGAGCCGCGCGGAAAATGCTTCACGAACAGCGCGGCCATGTGCGCCGTTGCCCAGGCGATCGGCGAGGTGTAGACCTCGCGGCGGCGGATCTGGTAGAGGCTGGGAAACGTCGCATCCAGGCGGACCAGCGCGTGCCGATCGTTTTTCCGGCCGCGCGCGACCACGGCCGCGGCAAAGCGCGCGTGGTACAGCGCGCCGCGGGCGACCAGCTTCTCCACCTGGCGCGGGGTCGGAGTCTGCGGAAAGCGGGCCGCCGCCGGACCGCGCGACCGCCTGAGCTTGCCCTGCCGGTACAGGCGCCGCAATCGCTCGAAGTCGTTTCCCCCGATCTTGACGTCCAGCTCGCGCAGCTTGAGAAAGCGCGGCAGCGTGACGACCTCGTCCTGCGCCGCCAGCACCACGCCGGCCGGTCCTATCGGGCGGGGAAAGCGGAACACCTCCCGCTCGCCGAAGCGCTGGCCGAAGCGGAAGCGCCCGTGGCGGTACACGGGCGGTCGCGACACCGCCTCGTCGAACGCCGAGTCGGAGGACCACTGCGACACAGGCTCGTCGCTGCCGGTGCTTTCGTAGAGCCTGACCTGGACCGCCTCGAGTCCGTCGAGCACCTCGGCGGCGCGCGCGACCAGCAGGTTGGTGAGCCCCGGAGCCACGCCGGCATTGATCACGGCGGCGCGGTTCTTCGCCTGGAACTGCCGGTCGAATCGGAGCTGCTCGGCCCGGAAGGGCGTTTCGGTTTGATGCGAGGCGGTGTCGAGATAATGGGCGCGCAGCCGGAGCGCAGCGCGCAGCACGATCTTGTTCACGACCGCCGGGCTGGCATTGACGATCATATGGCTGCCGCGGGCCGCGTTCACGATGCTCCACAGGTTGCGCGCGTTCACCGGCCGGATCGGAACGGCGGATTTCCGGCCCAGGAAGCGGCGCGCGCGGACGGGATCCCGGTCGCCGCAGGTGACCTGGTGGCCCTGGCGCACGAGCAGGCGCGCGATCAGCGAGCCGGTGGCGCCGGCCCCGAGGACGAAGATGCGCATGTTACAGGTGCGGTCGTCGCATGGTGTTGGCGGTCTGTGCGTTGAGCGAGGAAGGAATAGTCGCGCCGGCCGCTATTATTGCATTGCCGGCTCAGCCGGCGTTGCGGCGGTGGTACCGGGGCAGCCAGCGCCCGACCCGTGCGCAGTAGTCCTGGTACTCGGCGCCGAACAGTTGCCCGAGCCGCCGCTCCTCGTAGAAGATGACGAACAGGTGGACGGTTATCCATAAGCACAGAGCGTAGGCGAGCAGCGTCGTTGCGCCGAACATGACGATCCAGCCGGAAATGACCGTGAGCACCCCCACGTACATGGGATTTCGCACGTAACGGTAGAGCCCGCGCACGACGAGCCGTTTCGGCGCGTCGATCGGCGCCGGCGTGCCGCGCCCAAAGGCGGCGAAGTCCCACACGCACCAGAGGTAAATGGCCGTGCCCGCCACGACCAGGGCGGCGGCAATAAGGAACCGCAGGCCTGAAGCAGGAGGAAGATCCGCGGCGATCAGCAGCGGAACGGTGACGGCTACCGTCCCCGGCACGACCAGCGTGAACAGGACATTCTTAAGAAACAGCCACATCAGGCCGCGACAGCGCGGGCGCGGCCGGATTCCCCCGCGATGAGCGCCGTCACTTCGCGCACGTCCCGGAGGTTCTCGAACCCCTGGATCGCGGAGTACAGCGTCGCGATGCGCTCGCGCGGCAGCGCGCGCGCGGCGCAGTCCTCGAATTTCTCCTTCAGCAGCGCGGCCGGCAGCGGGTTGTCCGAGGTGCGGCCGAACGGCTGGTCCACCCTGGCCGAAAGCACCTTGCCGCCGCGCAGCGCGACTCTGACTTCGGCGCCGAAGTGGTTTTCCGCCGGAAACTGCGCGGTGGTGTAGGGTGCGGCGTGCACCCGTGGCAGGAGCTTCTGCGCCGCCGGCTCCTGGTACGCGCTGCGCTCGAAGTGCTCGATCGAGATGCGCCGGTCGAGGAGCGCCCGCGCCATGCAGTACTGCAGGCTGAACTTCGCGTCGAGGTCGCTCGTGGGCTCCGGGCGGTTGGTGTGCTCGAGCCGCCGCGCGTGGGTCCAAACGTCCACGCGCTCGATGTCGCCGGCCGCGGGCTTGTGCTCGCGCGCGAGCTTGAGCATCGCATCGAGCGCGGAGTGCGTGCTGCCGCAGCACGGATACTGCTTGATCGCGATGCCGGGCGTGACGATATCGAGCGGCTGCGCCCATGCGGGGAGGATCTTCCCGGCGTCGTAATTGCCCTCGCCGTTGAAGACGTTGAAGAAGCCTTGCTTGTGCTCGAAGACGCGGTCACCCGCGGAAAAGCCGTCGCGCGCGAGCAGCGCGGCGAGCATCCCGTTGCGGGTGCAGTGCCCGACGTGGAGCGGCTTCACCATGGTGCCGAAATTGGCCTTGACGCCGGAGGCGAGGGACGCGGCGATCGAGAGCGCGGTGGCGGTCCGGTCATCGGGCAGTCCCAGCAGCTTTGCGCAGGCCGCGGCGGCGCCGAAGACGCCGAGTGTCGCGGTCGGGTGCCAGCCCTTGGTGTAGTGGTGGAAGTGGACCCCGAGCGCGATCTTGCATTCGGTCTCGAACCCGGCAACGTAGGCGGCGATGAAATCACGGCCGCTCGCTCCGGTCTCGTCGGCGAGCGCGAACAGTGCCGGCAGGATCGGCGCCGAGGGATGGCCGCCGAGGGTGTTGTTGCAGTCGTCGAAGTCGAGGGCATGCGAGGCGGTGCCGTTCACCAGCGCCGCTTCGAGGGCCGGGATCCTGCGGTTGCCGCCGAAGATCAGGCTCGGCCCGGCCGCGCCGCGCGCGGCGATGCCGTCCACGATGCGAGCGCAATCCTCGCGCGCGCCGGCGAGCGTGACGCCGACGGTGTCGAGGATGCCGACCTTCGCCCCGTGCACCGCCTCGGCCGGCAGGGCCTCAAAGCGCAGCGCGTTGATGCGTCCTGCGAGTTCTAGTGCGAGAGTCATTTCGCCGTCCCCTTTTGAGCAGGCTTGCTGAAGGCTGAGCGGGCTTATTTTAAGCCGTTCCCACCCCCATCACCGAACACGGTCCAGGTTGGTCCCAAGTATAATCAACTCCTTTGGGAGTCAAGCTACGGGAGGAAACCATGAACTTCGTGAACTGGGTAAGGATGATAGTGCTGGCGTTCATCTGCGGAGCGGCCGGCGTGCAGGCGGCCGCGTTCCCTGAGCGCCCTGTCCTCATGGTTGTGGCGGGCAGTCCGGGAGGCGGTCTCGACCTGACCGGCCGCGCGCTGGAGCAGGCGATGCTGCAGACCCGGTTGCATCCGACGGGCTTCGTGCTGAAGCACATGGGCGGAGCGGGCGGCAACCTCGCCAAATCGTACGTCCACCAGCGCAGCGGTGACTCCTACACGCTCTACGTCGAGTCGAACCGCGTTTATGTCAACAAGCTGGTCGGGACCACCAAGCTCAACCACCACGACCTGACGCCGATCGCGCGGCTGACCACGGAATACCTGGTGTGGGTGGTGCGGGCCGACTCGCCGTTCAAGTCCGCGAAGGACATCCTCGACAAGCTCAAGGCGAACGCCGGTTCCGTCGTGTTCGGCGTGGGGACGGTGCCGAGCAACGACCAGATGAACATTCTGCGGCCGGTGCTCGCCTACGGCATCGATCCCAAACAGATCAAGATCGTGCCGTTCAAGAGCGGCGGCGACCTGATGATCCAGCTGCTCGGTGGCCACGTGCCGGTGATCTCCACCGGGCTGTCGGAGGCGATCGAGCAGGTGAAGGCGGGGCGGGCGCGGGTCGTATCGGTCTCATCGCCAAAGCCGCTGGAGGGGGAGGTCGCCCGAGTGCCGACGTGGCGCTCGATGGGGATCAACGTCGAGATCCTGCACTGGCGCGGGCTCTTTGCGCCGCCAAAGACGCCGGCGAGCACCGTCAAGTACTGGGACCAGGCGCTGGCAAAGATGGTCAAGACCGACTCGTGGAACAAGATGCTGGACAAGTTCGGCTGGTTTGACGCCTATGCAAGCTCGGCCCAGTTCCGCAAGGACCTGGACGGCGAGTCCAAGGTCTACACCGCCATCCTGACCCAGCTCGGCATGGCGAAGGCGCCCGCGAAGTAGCGGGTTCCGGACACCGCCGATGGTGCTGCTCTACGACCCCACGGCGCCGCGTCGCGCGCGAGGCTCGCCGGCAGGCGCGAAGCTCGCCACGCTCGCCGGCAAGGTGGTGGGATTCGTCGACAACGCCAAGCCGAATTTCGATCACCTCGTGGATGACCTGGCCGAGCTGCTGATGGCGACGCATGGCGTCAGCCGCATCGTCAAGCGCAGAAAGCAGTCTGCGTCGGTGCCGGCGCCGGATGAAGTGCTGGCGGAGCTCGCCGACGAGTGCGACGTGGTGATTGCCGGCTCGGGCGACTGAGGCTCCTGCGCGTCGTGGAGTGTCCACGACAGTGTGGAAATCGCAAAACGGGGGCGCGCGGCGGTCACCATCTGTTCCACGGCGTTCTCCACACTCGGCCGGGCGCAGGCGGCGGCGCTCGGGAACCCGGAACTGCCGATCGCGGTGATCCCCCATCCATTTGGCACGCGCACGCGAGACGAGGTGCGCGACCTGGCGCGGCAGTGCGTCGCCGACGTGGTGACGCTCATCACTGAAAAAACTCGTGGCGAGTAAGCCAACCGTGGCCGAGCGCGGTCAGGGCGAAGGCGGCTCTGTCCGTTTCGAGGCGCCGGACGACATCGAGGCGATCAATCGGCTCTATCACGAGCGCCGCTGGAGCGACGGCTTGCCGATCGTGCCCCCGACGGTGGAGCGCGTTGCGCGGATGCTCGCCCGCACGCGCCGGACGCAGGACGAAACGGTCGCGCACCTGGCGCCGGGCTTCGGCGCGGCGACCGTCGAGCGCATCGCCATCAACGCGGTGATGGCAGGTTGTGCGCCCGAGCACCTTCCGGTAGTCATCGCCGCGGTGGACGCGGCGGCCGCGCCCGAATTCAACCTGCAGGGCATCCAGGCCACCACCAATCCCGTTGCCGTGTGGATCATCGTGAACGGCCCGGTGGCGCGGCGGCTCGGTATCAACGGGAGCTTCAATTGCCTCGGGCAGGGGACGCCCGCGAACGCGGCCATCGGGCGCGCGCTGCGCCTGGTGCTGCAGAACGTCGGCGGCGCGCTGCCCGGAGAAATGGATCGGGCGACCCACGGCCAGCCGGGCAAGTACACCTTCTGCTGCGCGGAGAACGAGGAGGCGAATCCGTGGGAGCCGCTGCACGTCGAGCGCGGCCTCAGGCGCGAGGACAGCACGGTGACGGTCGTCGGCGCCGAGGGCACGATGAACATGAACACCCACACCAAGGATGCAGCCGAGCTGCTGCGCGTGATCGCCGAGACGATGCAGCACCCCCCGAGCAACGAGTATTGCTACGGGAGCGAGCCGTGGCTGATTCTCTCGCCCGAGCACGCGGAGATCCTCAGGGCGGGAGGACTCACCAAGAGCGAGGTCAAGCGACAGTTGTGGGATCTGTCCAGAATGCCGGCCGGACGGATGACCGAGCGGGACCTGCTGCGGGTCAAGGCGTCCCGCACCGCCGAGCTGGGCGAAATCCGCGCGGACACGCTGCTCACGATCGCGCACCGCCCCGAGGACATCCGCGTGATCGTCACCGGTGGGCCGGGCACGCACTCCGTCTACGTGCCGTGCTTCGGCAACACCCGCGCCGTCACCCGCGAGATCGCGGACGCAGGCTAGCGCCGATCCGCAGCATTTCGTCACTCCCGCGGAGGCGGGAGTCCAGGCGGCTGCTACCAGGTATCAGCTGTGAGGCGCCACTTGGTTTGCGTACGGGGGGCGGCGCGTCACATGGTTTGAGTACGGGTAGCGAGCGGCATTCCGCTATGAAGACGGGTTCTCGGGTTGCGGTACTTCTCGGGGGGAAGTACCGCAGTAGTGCGGTACTTCGGGGGTGCTGCGGTAGTTCCCGGTAAGACGCTGATCGCGCGGAGTTTATCTGGAACAACCGGCGTGAAGGTCCGGGGGAGAAGTACCGTAGAGGTACCGCAGCGACATGGGGGTCGATAACGCGGCGAGCTCGGGTCTGAGCATGCGTGCTGCGCGCCCCTACGGTTTGCGTCGGAGCGGGCGCACCTGGTCGAGAAATGGGACGAACTTCGTATTAACGATTGCCACGCCGTGGCCCGCGGAGGGGCCGAAGCTTGAGACGGTGTATTCGTTGATGCCGCCCACACGCATCTTCACGTCCTTGCCGTTGGCGACCATCTGGAAATCGTCGAATCCCATCTCAAAGCGGCGGTAGCTCGATCTGAACGTGCCGGTGTACTGGTGGTCCGTAAGCGCGCTTGCGGTCTTGATTTTGTCGATAATCTTCCCGTCGACGTTGAATGCCACGTCTTGGATGTTCCTGTAGTCGGTGGCGAACCCGACAGTGATGAAGATCGAATCGGGGAACTTCTCGGTCCACTCGAAGCCGAGCGTGTGAAAGGCCTCGCTCATGCTGCTGGCGGCATTCACCGGCGGCTGCCGGACGATCATCTTCCCGTCGAACTCGTCCTTGATGACCGACGTAGAGGGTGTCATCGCGTCCATTGTCGCCGCGCAACCGGCAAGGAAGGTCGCGATGCAGATCAATGAAGAAGTTCTCATGGCTGTCTCCTAAATCAAATCACCGCCGCGCGACGGGCGTCAGCGCGATGTAGCGACCTCGCTCAATCGATCATCCAGCGCGGCGATCATGCCGCGCGTGAA
Source organism: Burkholderiales bacterium (assembly GCA_036397875.1). Taxonomy (GTDB): domain Bacteria; phylum Pseudomonadota; class Gammaproteobacteria; order Burkholderiales; family SG8-41; genus SG8-41. The sequence continues at coordinate 17,653 of DASWIC010000103.1, read as the reverse complement.
CGTCGGGTTGCGCCGCGCCTCCCCGGCTGTATTCACGATGTATTCTTGATTGCGGTACATAACGGCGAAGGCGATCCCAATGATTCTGCGCTTCCGCGCCTCGTCGAGCAATTCCTCCAACACCTCGACCGTATCGGTCGAGAGCTCGTCCGGCACCAGATGAAAGGGCGGCTTCATTTTTGTGCCTTCCGCTTCTGTTTCCTCAAGTCGGCGGCAATTAGCTCTCCTGGATTCCCGCCTTCGCGGGAATGACGGTGGAAAGGTGGCGGAAGAGAGTGGGAGTCGAACCCACAAAGGACCGCAAGCGGCCCCAACCGGGTTTGAAGTCCGGCCGCCCCACCGGGGACGATTCCCTTCCGTTGAGGAACCTCTGCGTAGCTACTTGCACAGAGGTTCCTTAATACTGCCTATTTGGTTCTTTGCCGTTATCGGCGTTCATCGGCGGCTCAATTTTCTAGTCGAGGCGGTCGCGCACAGCGTACGCGACACGCCGCGCCTCGATGACCGCGTCGCGCAGCAGCCCGCTGTAGCCGGCGCGCACCGCGCCGATCGCCCAGATGCCCGCGATCGAGGTCTCGAACGCATCATGGGTGACGAGATGCCCGCGTCCGTCGCGCCCGATGCCGGGTGGCGCGCATGCGGCGCTGGGCTCGAGCCCGATGTAGGCGAAGAGGCCGGCGGCCGCGATTTCCTCCGTGCGCCCGTCGCGCTTCACGCGCACCTTCTCGACCATTTTACCGCCGAGGACCGCCTCGACCGTGCCGTTCCAGAGGGTGGCGATGCGGGGCTCGGAGGCGACCCGGTCCACGAAGTGCCGGCGAGCGCGGAATCGATCGCCGCGATGGACGATATGAACCCTGCGGCAGTATTTCGCCAGCACGAGGGCTTCCTGCAGTGCGGAGTCCCCGCCTCCGACCACCACGACGTCCTCGTTCTGGAACAGGGGGGCGTCGCAGTCGGCGCAGTGCGAGACGCCGCGCCCTTCGTACTGGTCCTCGCCAGGCACGCCCAGCTTCTTCAATCGCGCCCCCGACGCGATGACAACCTGCCGCGCGCCATGGATACCACCCGCCGCCACTTCGAACATCGCCCCGGTGGGGGAAATGGCGGTGACTTCCTCCTGGATGCTCGCCACGCCGGCGTCGGAATTGGCCTGCATCAGCTCGGAGGCGAGGGTCGTCCCCGACTCTGCTCCGGGATAGCCGTCGAGCTCGTTCACGTTTATGACCAGGCCGCCGAAGAGGCTGGACTCGAAGGTTGCCACCCTGAGCCCCGCGCGGCGCGCGTGGCCGGCGCAGGCAAGGCCGCTCACGCCTTCGCCGATCACGATCAGGTCGTAGGTTGTCTGCGGCATGCTTCCTGGTGACCTGGCGGTTATTTTCTCGCGGACTTTGCCGGAGCGCGCGCCGGCTCGGCGGCGCCCAGGATCGGGACGAAGTCCTTGCGCATCCTGCGCGCGTCGCCCACGCGCTGCGTGATGCCGAGGGTATCGAGGAATTCCAGGATCTCGATCGCGAGGCCCCTGCCGATGCCGGTCGCGTCGCGGTATTGCGCGGCGGTAAACCCGTTCGGATTCGAGCGCGCGAGCGCGTGCGCGGTCGCGGCGAGGGTCGCGAGCGTCGCGCGCGGATAGAAGCGGTCCGGAGGCACTCTCATCACTTCGCCGCCGCGGCTCTTGCGGTGCAGGAAGTCCTTCAGTGCCGCCTCCTTGAGCTTGAGCGCGGCGGCGAGCTCCGCCACCGGGGGCGGAGCGAATCCGCTCTGCTGCAGCGCGGGGAGCACGAGCTGCCACATGCGCTGGTCTTCCGGGTTGGAGGTCGCGTCGTGTCCCGGCTGGCGCACGAGGTTGCTGGCGATCTCGACCCTGCGCTCGTCGGCGAGCTCGCGCAGCAGCGCCTGGAACGCCTCCGCGGGCAGCTGCGGCGCGAGCTGCTTGCGCAGCGCCGCGCTATCCATGCCCACCGCTTGCGGTTGGGTGCGGTGAAAATCGCGCAGCGCCGCCGGCACCGCCTCGCGCAGCTTTTCGCGCCGGGACCGCGTGACGCCGGTACGCTCATCCTTGCCGAGAACGGCGATGCCCGCCGCGGCATAAAGTGCGGCTAACCGTTCCGGCTTGAGATTGAAGGTCCGCTCGAAGCGCACGAGGTCCACGCCCCGGGTTTCGTCCTTGAGCAGCTCGGCCAGCGCCATTTCGGGGGCGCCGTGCTCGAGAGCGGTGAGCTCGGCGCGCCGCGCGGGAGTGGCGCGCCTTGCCGCGCGCGCGTGCGGGTCGATCACCACGCCGCCGCCCAGCGTGCGGCGCGCCGACTGGTCGCGCAGGATGAAGCGATCGCCGTTGAGCGCGCCCACCGGCTTCGCGAGCACCAGCTGCGCGATGGCCGAGCCGCCGGGGCCGAGCGCGGCCTCCCCGGGGAGCGAGACGCGCGCGGTGACATCGGCCGTTGCGAGGTGCAGATGCACCGGCGTCCAGTGCTTGAGCGGCTGCGGCTCGGAGGCGAGCAGGGTGATGCGCGCGTCCAACCGCTGCGTCGGCGCGTGGATCGCCTCCGCCAGCACCCAGTCGCCGCGGGCGACCGTCTCGAGGTCGGCGCCGGTGAGATTCAACGCGCAGCGCTCGCCGGCCTGCGCGCGGTCGGCGGCCTGTCCACGCTTCTGGACGCCGCGCACGCGCACGGCAGCGCCCCGGGGCGAGACCACCAGCCGGTCGCCGACGGCGACGGCGCCGTTGAAAACCGTGCCCGTGACCACCGTCCCGCTGCCGGCGATGGTGAAAGCGCGGTCGATCGCGAGGCGAAAGTGCTGGCCTTCGGTCATTCGCGCCGAGAAAGCGCCGGCGGCAGCGGCCAGTTGCCGATCGAGTTCCTCGATGCCGGCGCCGGAAACCGGCGACACGGGAAGGATGCCGATCCCGGCCAGCCGGGTCGGCGCGAGCAGCGCGGCGACCTCGGCGCGGACCGCTTCGACGCGCTCGGGCGGCACGCGATCGATCTTGGTGATGACGGCGATGCCGCGGCGCACGTCGAGGAGATCGAGTATGTGCAGGTGCTCGACGGTCTGGGGCATCACGCCGTCGTCGGCGGCAACCACGAGCAGTGCGAAATCGATGCCGCACACGCCCGCGAGCATGTTGCGGATGAAGCGCTCGTGGCCGGGCACGTCCACGAAACCGATCACCGCGCCGCCCGCAAGCGCCCGGTACGCGAAACCGAGGTCGATCGAGATGCCGCGCGCCTTCTCTTCCGGCAGGCGGTCGGTGTCCACGCCGGTGAGCGTCTTCACCAGCAGCGTCTTGCCGTGGTCGATGTGTCCCGCCGTCGCGACGATCATTTCAGTTCGAGATGCTTCAACTGCTGCGCAAACTCATCCTCGTGCTCGAGGCAGCGGAGGTCCATGATGAAGGCCCCGTCCTTGACGCGCCCGATGACGGGGATGGGCAGCGCGCGAAACGCCGCGGCGATTCCCGCCGCCAGCGCGCTGCGCCGCTTGCCGGGCGCGGCGACGGCGATGCCATGGCTCGCGATGAGATCCACCGGCAGCGAGCCGCTGCCGATCTGGCTCTTCACCGCGGCGATCTCGGCGCCGGCCTTGCCGCGCAGCGCCGATTCGACGGCGGGGAGCAGCCGCCGCGCCTGCGCCTCGATCTCGGCGGCGGGGCGGGTGAGGAACCCGAGCGTGGGCAGCTCGGTCCGCAGGCGCGCGGGATCGGCGTAGAGCCGCAACACGGCCTCCAGCGCCGCGAGCGTCATCTTGTCCACCCGCAACGCGCGCTTCATCGGATTCGTCCGGATGCGGTCGATGAGCTCCGGCCGCCCCACGATCAGCCCCGCCTGCGGGCCGCCCAGGAGCTTGTCGCCGCTGAAGGTGACGATATCGGCGCCGGCGGCGAGCGCCTCGCGCGGCGTGGGCTCGTGGGGCAGCCCATACTCCTCGAGGTTCACCAGCATGCCGCTGCCGAGATCGGCGATCAGCGGCAGCTTGTGCCGATGCGCGAGCGCGGCGAGCTTGTCCTCGGGCACCGCGGCGGTGAACCCCTGGATCGCGTAGTTGCTCGTGTGCACCTTCATCACCGCCGCCGTGCGCGGAGTGATCGCGCCGGCGTAATCCTTGAGATGGGTGCGATTGGTCGTGCCGACCTCGACCATCCTGACGCCGGCCCGCGCCATGATGTCGGGAATGCGGAAGGCGCCGCCGATCTCGATCAGCTCGCCGCGCGACACGAGCACCTCCTTCTTCAGCGCGAGGGTATTGAGCGTGAGGTAGACCGCCGCGGCGTTGTTGTTGACCACCAGCGCCGCCTCGGCGCCGGTCAACCGCGCGAGCCAGCGCTCGACGTGGCGGTCGCGCTCTCCGCGCTCGCCGCCGTCCAGCTCGAACTCGAGGTTGACGGGGCGCGTCATCGCCTGCACGACGGCGTGCGCTGCCTCCCGCGGCATGAGCGCGCGCCCGAGGTTGGTGTGCAGCACCGTGCCGGTGAGATTGAACACGGGCCTCAACGACGGCTGCGTCTCGCGCGCGAGCCGTGTGGTGCACGCCCGCACGAAACGCGCCTCGTCGTAACCGGCTTCCGGGCCGGGGGAGCGACGACTCAGGGCGGCGCGCAGGGCGGCAAGCTCGGCGCGCGCCGCTTCCGTCACGAGGGGCCGGCCGTAGCGGGCGGTGAGCGCCGCGATGGCTCCGAGCTGGAGCAGGCGGTCGAGTGAGGGAATCGCGCGACGCGCGGCGGCGGCCGCATTCAACATGGCGGCCAGCGTCCGGAGGTGAAACGCGGGAATAGTGCTGCGGTCATGCTGCGCGAGCCGTTACCGCGCGGATGCGTGAGGAAGGGGGGGCTGCAAGTTTAGCCCAAGTCCGGCTGTTGTGCTATTGTCGCGCGACGAATCGGACGGAGGAGGAACGATGAGAATGGCGTTTCGCGCCGCCGCGGCCCTTGTGGTCGTGACCTGGGCGTGCGGCGCGCCAGCTCAGAAACCCGAATCGCGGCCGGCCGCTTCGACAGGTTCAGGACAGGCCTATCCGGCGCGGCCGGTGCGCTTCATCTGTCCGTACGTCGCGGGCGGCGCCGGCGACATTTTTACCCGCACGATTGCCCAGAAGCTGACCGAGGCGCTGGGGCAGTCCGTCGTCGTCGACAATCGCCCGGGCGCGAATGGCGGCATCGGCACGGCGCTCGTCGCCAAGGCGGCGCCCGACGGCCACACGATATTGATGGGCAACAGCGGTCCGCTGACCGTCAACCCCGTGCTCTACCGGAAAGTGCCGTACGACCCGGTACGGGATTTCGCTCCAATCACGCAGGGTACGTCCTACATGTACGTGCTGGTCGTGCCGGCCGCGATGCCCGTTGCCAGCCTGAGCGAATTCACCGCCCTGCTGAAGGCCAAGCCGGGGCAGATGACCTACGGCTCGACCGGCGTCGGGGGCGGTAATCATCTCTCCGGCGAGCTCTTCAACCTGATGACGGGCACCCAGTCCGTCCACGTGCCCTATACGGGGAGCGCCGCCGCGCTGGCAGCGCTGCTCGGTGGGCAGATCAATTACATGTTCGATACCGTGATCACGTCCGTGCCCCATCTGCGCGCCGGCCGGCTGCGGGGAGTCGGCGTGACCGCGTTGAGGCGCGCCTCGGCGCTGCCGGAAGTGCCGACGCTCGACGAGCTGGGGCTGAGAGGCTTTGAGCTCACGCAGTGGCAGGCGGTAGTGGCCCCCGCCGGCACGCCGAAGCCGGTCGTCGACCGGCTCTATCGCGAGGTGGCGAAGGCGCTCAGGATGCCGGACGTGGTCGAGCGCCTGGCGACGCAGGGCGGCAACGAGCTGGTGGGCAATACCCCGGAGGAATTCGCGCAGGTCATCAAGAACGACCTCGCGAAGTACGCGAAGCTCGTCAGGGCGGCGAAGATCCAGGTGCAGTGAGGAACGGCGTCACTCGAACAGGCGCTCGGGCAGGGGCAGGCCCGCCAGGTCCCCGGTCGTCAGCCGGCCGTCGGGCTCGATGCCGAAGCGCTCGAGCACGTGGATCAGCTGCCGCGCATGCTGGGCCGAGTGCCAGGTCGAGCGCTCGAACACGACGTGCATGGGCTGCGCGCCGTAGTAGGTCTTGACCTGGTAGGCGAGGGTCTTGTCCTTTTCGCCGTCCCACCACCGCTGCAGGCGCCGGATGATCTCCTCCCCGTAGCCCGCGATCTCGGCCCCGGTCAGGAAGGTTCCATCCTCGGGCGGCACGTTCGCATGCGTGATCGAGTACTCGACGCCGTCGATCGCGGTCTCGAGGAAGGCTTCACCGATGCGGAATACATGATGGGAGAGGATCCGGATCGAGCGGTCGCGGTTTTCGACTACGCGCTCGTGCATGCGCGCGGTGGGCATCTGGCGCAGGTAGCGCTGCGTTGCGCGCAGGACGTTGACCCACTTCCCGATGAGCTGATCCGGCGGCAGCGGCTTGTGCCCGGTGCCCTGCAGGCCGACGAACTCGGCGACGTCCTCCAGGTTCTGCCCGAAGACGAAGCTCTCGCCCTTCGCGACCACCGGCGTGTTGCGAACGCCCAGGGCGAGCAGCTTGTCCAGCCCGCCGGGATCGTTCATCACGTCGATCACGACGTGGTCTACCTGCTTCCGCGAAAGAAACTCTTTCGCCCGGAGGCAGCTGCTTCACCCGGGCTTCGTGAAGAGAATGAACTTGTCGGTCGCGCCCATGACGTCGATCAATGGATTGGGTGAAAGGAGCCTAGCGCCCGCGCCCGAACGCGTCAAGGCGAGACCGCCCCCGGGGGACACTCCACGGCTGCCTCGCGGTCGTCGCGGATGCGCTCTCCGGACTCGATGATGCCGCCCCCCAGGCACACCCGGCTCTCGTAGAGCACGACGGACTGACCGGGCGTGACGGCCCACTGCGGCTCTGCGAACTCGATCACGCAGCGCTCGGCGCCGGTCGCGACGACGGTGCACGGGGCGTCCTTCTGGCGATAGCGGGTCTTCGCGCTGTACACCCAGTTGCAGTGAGGGGGCATGCCGCTGACCCAGTTGAGATCCAGCGCCGTCAGCCGGTCGGCGAGCAGCGCCGGATGATCGTGGCCTTGCACTGCGATCAACCGGTTGTTGCGCACGTCCTTGGCGGCAACGTACCACGGCTCGCCCACCCCTTCGCGATTGCCGCCGATGCCCAGTCCCTGGCGCTGGCCGATGGTGTAGAACATCAACCCCTGGTGGCGGCCGACGAGCCTGCCTTCCGGCGTGCGGATGTCGCCCGGGCTGTCCGGCAGGTAGCGGCTCAGGAACTCGCGGAACGGGCGCTCGCCGATGAAGCAGATCCCGGTCGAGTCCTTCTTGTCGTGGACGGCGAGTCCCGCGCGGCGCGCGATCTCGCGCACGTCGCGCTTGTAGAGCCTGCCGAGCGGGAACAGCGTCCGCGCGAGCTGCGCCTGGTCGAGGCGGTAGAGGAAATAGCTCTGGTCCTTCGTGCCGTCTTCCGCCTTGAGCAGCTGGAAAAGCCCGTCCGCTTCGCGCACCTGCGCGTAGTGCCCGGTGGCGATCCGCTCGGCGCCGAGACCGATGGCGTGGTCGAGAAAGGCCCGGAACTTGATCTCGGCGTTGCACAGGACATCGGGATTGGGCGTCCGCCCGGCCTGGTACTCGCGCAGGAAATTGGCGAACACCTTGTCCTTGTACTCGCCGGAAAAATTGACGACGTCGATCTCGATGCCGATCGACGCGGCCACCGCCACCGCGTCCACCAGGTCATCGCGCGAGGCGCAATATTCGCCGGTGTCGTCGTCCTCCCAGTTCTTCATGAACAGGCCCGACACCTCGTAGCCCTGCTGCTTGAGCAACAGGGCGGCGACGGAGGAATCCACTCCGCCCGACATGCCGACGATTACGCGCTTGCCGGCCATGGGCTCAGGATGAATGGTGGTGGAGAACATCGAGCGGCAAGCGCCGCCCCGCGAGGTAATCGTCGATGCAGCGCACCACCAGCGGCGAGCGGTGGCGGGCCGTCTCGCGCGCGACGGCCTGAATCCGCGACTCTCCCGGGTCGAGGTGCCCGGCCGGCTGATTGAAGCGCTGCCCCCGATTGGAGTGCTCCTCGACCAGCAGGAAGCGGCCGTCGCGCTCGGCGATCGCGGCTACGGTGACGCTGGGTTTCCAGATCATCCAGGGTGGATTCTACCTCCGACCTCGCGCCCCGAGATTCCCCCTCCCGGTACAAACAAAAAAGGCAGGGCTCTCGCCCTGCCTTTTCGTCGAGAGAAGCCTGGTTACTTCGGCTCGTCGGACTTCTTCTTGGTGTCGGCCTTCTTGGCCGTGGACTTCTGCTTGGTAGTGGACTTCTTCTTGGCGTCGGCCGTCGTCTTGGCGTCGGTCTTCTTCTTGGTCGTGGTCTTCTTCTTGGCCTCGGTCTTGGCCTTCGTCTCCTCCATCTTTTGCTGCGCGAAAGCGACCGGGGAAACGGTCACCACCGCAAAGACGGCAGCCAGAACGGTAGTCAGCAACTTGCTCATGGGTAGTCCTCTAGGTAGTGGAACATCGGTGGTTTGCGGCAAACGACCGAAATCTCGGTCAACGCCCATAACGGCCCAGGAAGGCTGGCGGTTGACAGGGCGCCGATCGATTAACGAGCCCTAGGCGGGGGCTCTAAAATCTGTCCAATAAATCAACGGGCTATAGTATTGGGCCGACCCCGCTGATCCCCCGAATTGCGTCCGGGGGAACGCGGATGCGCTGGACTATGCCGCCACGGGCTCGCGCGCCACCTGCGTGAGCAACGGGTAGCCGGGGAGGGTCAGGAACTCGACGTAGTCCTCGCTGGTAACGATGTGCTCCAAGAGCGTCGCGGCGTCGTCGTAACGGCCCGCCGCCCACCCCTCCGCGCCCAGTAGCGCTCTCACGCGGGCAAGCTCTTCCGGCAGTAACTGGCGGATCAGCTCTTTGGTCACTTTGCGCCCGTCTTCGAGGACCCCTTTGGGACTGCGGATCCATTGCCAGATCTGCGAGCGCGAAATCTCGGCGGTCGCCGCGTCCTCCATCAGGTTGAACACGGGCACGCAGCCATTGCCAGTGAGCCAGGCGCCGATGTACTGGATGCCGACGCTGATATTGTTGCGCAGCCCGATCTCGGTGATCGGCTTTTCGGGCTGGAAATCGAGCAGGGCCTCGACGCTGATCGCCACGTCGTCGCGCTGCCTGTGCACCTGGTTCGGTGCCGGCATGTGCCGGTCGAACACCGCCTTTGCCACCGCCACCAGGCCCGGATGCGCCACCCAGGTGCCGTCGCAGCCGTCGGTGGCTTCGCGGATCTTGTCGGCGCGCACCTTTTCGAGCGCCGCCGCGTTCGCCGCCGGATCATTCTTGATCGGGATCTGGGCCGCCATGCCGCCCATGGCGAACGTGTTGCGGTGGTGGCAGGTCTTGATGAGGGAGAGGGCGTAGGCGCGCATGAACGGCGCGGTCATCGTCACCTGCGCACGGTCAGCGAGGCAGAAATCGCGGTGGGAGCGGAATTTCTTGATGCAGCTGAAGATGTAGTCCCAGCGCCCGATGTTGAGCCCCGCGCAATGCTCGCGCAGCTCGTAAAGGATCTCGTCCATCTCGAATGCGGCGAGCACGGTCTCGATCAGGGCGGTCGCCTTGATCGTGCCCTGCGGCACGCCCAGCTCGCGCTGCGCGGCGACGAAGACATCGTTCCACAGCCGTGCCTCGAGATGGCTCTCCAGCTTCGGCAGGTAGAAATAGGGGCCGGTATTGCGCGCGAGCAGGGCCTTCGCGTTGTGATGGACATAGAGCGCGAAATCGAAAATCGCGGCCGCTACCGGCTCACCGTCGACGAGCACGTGACTTTCCAGGAGATGCCAGCCGCGCGGCCGGACCATGAGGACGGCTGTTTGCTCGTTCAGGGTGTAGCGCTTGCCCTCGGGACTCGTGTAGTCGATGACGCGGCGGATCGCGTCGCGCAGGTTGATCTGGCCCTCGATCATGTTCTCCCACGTGGGTGCGTTCGAGTCCTCGAAGTCGGCCATGAACACGTTCGCGCCGCTATTGAGCGCGTTGATCACCATCTTGCGCTCGGTCGGTCCCGTGATCTCGACGCGCCGGTCCCGCAGGTCGCGCGGCACCGGTGCCACCGCCCATGCGCTCTCGCGAATGTGCTTCGTCTGCGGCAGGAAATCCGGCAGCTTGCCGGCGTCGAACTCGGCCTGGCGCCGCGCGCGGGCCGCCATCAGCTCGCGGCGGCGTGGCTCGAATTTGCGAGCAAGCTTGGCGACGAAAGCGAGCGCCTGGGCATCGAGAATTTCCGCGAACGCGGGCGTCAATCGGCCCTGGATGTCGACGCCTTCGGGGATTCGCGTGGATCGATTCATGATGGCTCTTCCTCGTCGTCGTGTTAATTACGCTGAGCGCGCGCGGGACGCTCTTGCCACATTGCGAAATGGTATCCCGAACGGATTGCTGCACTGCATTATACTGATTCGACACTAATTGCCAACTATCGGTTCAGAATGAACTTATCGACAGTTGCATAGGCGCAATTTCAGGCGCAGGTCGAAATGATGTTCGCCTGGGTAAGCGGTGACTTACGGGCACCCCGGGACTTGCTGACGTGACCACGGCATCACGGCTATCCGCAGGCGGGGCACCCTCCCTTCCGGGGCGGCGGAGCAGGTTGGTGCGGCGACCGCTGGATACGGCAATGCTCGAAGGTCGAGACGTGCGCCCGCGGCCGAGCGGGCGCCGCGGAGATCTTCGGGTGTTTGTTATAATCCGCGCTCTTTTCAGAAGAAGCACCATGAATGAACGTCTCGATTTGTTGAAGATCGCCCGGGAAGAGCAGAGTGGCGATCTGTTCAAGCACCTCGACAGCATCTACCGGCGATCCCGAATCCAGCCCCGGGGCATTTCCGATGCGGTCATCTGGGAAGGCGGGAATCCCCACGGCAACGTGAAGCCGGTCGCGCACGCATTGACCGACATGTTCGCGCTCAACGGGACGCTGATGGCGCTCGACGTGCTGGGGCTGCCCTTCCTGGGGGTGCCGATGATGGCGCAGTACCGGCACGACACCAGGCTGAAGCCGCTCGAATGGTTCGGCAAGCTCGATTACACGTCGATCAAGTGGTCCACCGCCGGCGACTTCCTGGTGAACGAGAACGGCAGGAAAGTGGTCGTGATGGGAAAGTCCGCCAACGCGCCGCTGCGCACCGCGGCCGGGGTCTACTGCAACGTCCGGCCCTACGGCACGATCACCAGCGTGCGTTTCATGCCTGGTCTGCCCTATTCGCAGGACGGCAAGAAGTTCCGGGTCGACCGGGACACCGGCAACATCCACTCCGAGATGAATACCCCCGGTGTCAGGATGGCGTACGCGGTGCGCTTGTTCCTGAAAATGGTCCACGACACGAAACAGATCGGGCGCGTTGCCACGAAACCAACCCAGGCCCAGGAAGACGCCGTCAATGCGGGGATCCTGCGCTGGTTGCTGCAGGGTACGAAATTCGAGCTCAAGCGGCGCTATGCCGTCGACGCCTATGCCGAGCACAAGGCAAACGTCGATGGTATCGTCGCCCTGCTGCCCAAGGACTTCAAGGCCGGCATGGAGAACTGGGCCGGAGAAATCCACGAGCATATCTCCGACACCAATTTCGGCATTCTGCTGCATGACATGTATCAGCAGCGCAAGGCGATCGTTTACGCAACGGACCTCGACGGCGACCGGCTGACCGACCTCATGGCGGATGCGCCCGACGTGCTGCGCGGGTGGGGGCAGAAGATTTTGGACCATGCCAAGACCGGCACCGACATGAACAAGGTCTGGAAGGAGATGGGCTTCACCATGACCAACGGCAAGGACATGACCAGCGTCATGTACCGCGTGGATGGCGAGCCGATTTTCGAGCAGACGCTGGGTTCCGCCGACGCGATGCTGCTGCGCCTCCTGGCCGGGGATGAGACGGTCGGCGGCGAGAAGCAGCCCTACGACCCGAGAATTCACTTCGTCCTGATCAACGAGGCCTACAAGGCCGCGAATCCGGGCAATGCCGAGCTCGCCCGCTGGCTGGATGCGCAGCTCGCGACCTTCGACCGGATCTACAGCGGCAAGCGGCCCCGCTACCTCGAGGGATACGGCAAGCTCAAGGAGGCGATCAAGCCCTGGGGCAGATAGGCGACGCCGGGCCCGCCGCGCGAGCGACGCCCCATGGACAAAGCCCACGCCACCTTGCGGTCGCGTGGGCTTCTTGTTTTAACCGTGTCGCCGGCCGGCGCCGGCGCGGCATTCAGGATGCGGCCTGGATGTTGGAAGCTTGCTTGCCCTTGGGTCCCTGCGTCACCTCGAACGACACCTTCTGCCCTTCCTTGAGCGTCTTGAAACCACTCATCTGGATTGCCGAGAAGTGCGCGAACAGGTCCTCGCTGCCGTCGTCGGGCGTGATGAACCCGTAACCCTTGGCATCATTGAACCACTTCACCGTACCGGTTGCCATACACCTACCTCTGCAGAGAAAAAGCGGGTGGGGCGCCCGCACGCTGTTTGAGTTTCAAGATCGCGTACGGACCGTGCCGGTACAGCGTACAAACTTGAAGCCAAACACCCATACGCTTTCTAGGGCATTTGCCCTGGGAAGTCAAGTATAGCGCCAATGCCGGCGTTAAAACGCCACTTGAAAATTTCGGTATTATGGTGAAAATACCAATCGGAGCGCGGGATTATCGGCGGTGCGCAGCATGGCAAATCGGCAGCGGGAAGACACTGTCCTCGAGGCGAAAAAGGCCAAGGTCAAAGCGCCGCCGATGTTCAAGGTGCTGCTGCTGAACGACGATTACACGCCGATGGATTTCGTGGTCGCCGTGCTGCAGAAATTCTTCGCGCTGAGCCGGGAGAAAGCGACGCAGATCATGCTCAAGGTGCACCGGGAGGGAATCGGAGTGTGCGGCGTTTACCCGAGGGACGTCGCCGCGACCAAGGTGGAACAGGTAAAATCGTACTCCAAACAGCACCAGCATCCGTTACAGTGCGTCATGGAAGAGATGTGACATGATCGCCCAGGAACTGGAAGTCAGCCTGCACATGGCCTTCATGGAGGCCCGGCAGAAGCGCCACGAGTTCATCACCGTGGAGCACCTGCTGCTGGCGCTGCTCGACAACCCTTCGGCCTCCGAGGTATTGCGCGCCTGCGCGGCCGATATCGAGGACCTGAGGAAGCAGCTGGCCGAGTTCGTCACGGAGCACACGCCGATCCTGTCGGGCGAGGAGGCGGACACCCAGCCCACGCTCGGCTTCCAGCGGGTGATCCAGCGCGCGATTTTGCACGTGCAATCCTCCGGCAAGAAGGAGGTGACCGGCGCCAACGTGCTGGTGGCGATTTTCGGCGAGAAGGATTCCCACGCGGTCTACTTCCTGCACCAGAAGGGCGTCACGCGGCTCGACGTCGTGAACTTCATCTCGCACGGCATCACCAAGGTGCCGCAGGCCGCCCAGTCGAAGGGCGATCACGAGACCGAAACCGAGCAGGAAGCCTCGCCGGGCGGCGCGCTCGAGAATTTCACGCTCAACCTCAATTCGATGGCGATCTCGGGCAAGATCGATCCGCTGATCGGGCGCGAGAAGGAAATCGAGCGCGTGATCCAGACGCTGTGCCGCCGGCGCAAGAACAACCCCCTGCTGGTGGGCGAGGCGGGCGTGGGCAAGACGGCGATCGCCGAGGGCCTCGCGCGCCGCATCGTGGAGGGCGACGTGCCCGAGGTGCTCAAGCGCTGCCACGTCTACGCGCTCGACATGGGCGCGCTGCTCGCGGGCACCAAGTATCGAGGCGATTTCGAGCAGCGGCTGAAGGCGGTGCTGAAGCAGCTGGTGGACAATCCCAACGCGATTCTCTTCATCGACGAGATCCACACGCTGATCGGGGCGGGGGCCGCATCCGGCGGGACGCTCGACGCCTCCAACCTGCTCAAGCCCGCGCTGCAGGCCGGTCAGCTGAAATGCATCGGCGCGACCACCTACCAGGAATACCGGGGCGTATTCGAGAAGGACCACGCGCTCTCGCGCCGCTTCCAGAAGATCGACGTGGTCGAGCCCTCGGTGGCGGAGACGATCGCGATCCTGAAGGGATTGAAGTCGCGCTTCGAGGCCCATCACGGCGTGAAGTACATGCCCTCGGCGCTTACCGCCGCCGCGGAGCTCTCGGCGCGCTACATCAACGACCGCCACCTGCCGGACAAGGCGATCGACGTGATCGACGAGGCCGGCGCGGCGCAGAAGATCCTGCCCAAGGCCAAGCAGAAGCGCATCATCGGCAAGCACGAGATCGAGGACATCATCGCGAAGATCACGCGCGTGCCGGTGCAGGCGGTGTCGGTCGACGACCGCAGCGCGCTGAAGAACCTCGACCGCGATCTCAAGGCCGTGGTGTTCGGCCAGGACCGGGCGATCGACGCGCTCGCGGCGGCCATCAAGATGGCGCGCAGCGGGCTCGGCAATCCGCAGAAGCCGATCGGCAATTTCCTGTTCTCGGGGCCGACCGGGGTGGGCAAGACCGAGGTCGCGCGCCAGCTCGCCTACATCATGGGCGTGGAGCTGGTGCGATTCGACATGTCGGAGTACATGGAGCGGCACGCCGTGTCGCGTCTGATCGGCGCGCCGCCGGGTTACATCGGCTTCGACCAGGGCGGCCTTCTCACTGAGGCGATCACCAAGCAGCCGTACTCGGTGCTGCTGCTCGACGAGATCGAGAAGGCGCATCCGGACATCTTCAACATCCTGCTGCAGGTGATGGACCACGGGACCCTCACCGACAACAACGGGCGCAAGGCCGATTTCCGCCACGTGGTGATCGTCATGACCACCAACGCCGGCGCGCATGAGCTGTCGAAGTCCGGGATGGGATTCACCCCGACCGTGCAGGTGGGCGACGAGTTGGCCGAGATCAAGCGCATGTTCACGCCGGAATTCAGGAACCGCCTGGACGCCATCATCTCGTTCAACGCGCTCGACCGGAATGTCATCATGCGCGTGGTGGACAAGTTCCTGATGCAGCTGGAGGAGCAGCTGGCGGAGAAGAAGGTGGACCCGACCTTCACCGAGGCGCTGCGCGAACACCTGGCGACCAAGGGCTTCGATCCCCAAATGGGCGCGCGCCCGATGGCGCGCCTGATCCAGGACACGATCCGCTCGGCGCTCGCCGACGAATTGCTGTTCGGGCGGCTCGCCCATGGCGGCAAGGTGACCGTGGACATCGGCCCCGACGAGAAGATCAAGCTGACTTTCACCGAGGAAGCCGCGAGCGTCGCCTGACCCCGCGCCCCCGGCTCGCAGCGCGCCCCGGTAACCGAAAGGACCGGGGCGTTTTGTTCTCTTGATCCAGATCACGTTTGAGCCCGGCGCTTGACGGGGGCAGGGCATCGTCACAAACTTATGCCCGGATAACAATTCGCCCGCGGCGGCGCGATTCGCGGCCGCCGTAACTTCATCGTTGATCAGGAGGGACGCCATGAAACCGACGACTTTCCGCGCCAGTTGCGCGGCCGCGCTGCTGGCGGCGGGCTTTGCCGGCGGGGCCGCGGCGCAGGAACCCGTTTACGCGCGCAATCTCGCGTCCGCCTGTTTCACTTGCCACGGGACCGACGGGCGCAGCGTCGGCGGAGTGCCGCCCGCTCTGGCCGGGAGGAACAAGGCCGAGCTGCTTGAGATCATGAAGGGTTTCAAGTCGGGCACGCGGCCCGCGACGCTCATGCACCAGCAGGCCAAGGGCTACAGCGACCAGCAGCTCGAGGCGATCGCGGGCTATTTTGCCGGCGCCAAGGCGGGGCCGGCCGCCGCCGCGCCGGCGGCGCGAGTCAACTTCTAGGGAGACGCCCATGAGGTTTTCCAGACGTGAGTTCGTGAAGTGGATGGCGGCCTCCACCGGGGTCGCTGCGGTGGCGGGATGCGCGGGAATGGGGGGACCGTCCGCCGGGCGCGTGGTGGTGATCGGCGGCGGCTTTGGCGGCGCGACCGCGTCCCGCTACGTCAAGCTCTGGGCGCCGGACATCGACGTCACGATGGTCGAGCGCGGCGATGTGTTCGTCTCCTGCCCGATCAGCAACCTGGTGCTGGGCGGCAATACCCAGATCGGCAACATCACGATGGGCTACGACGGCCTGTCAAGCCGCGGCGTGAACGTCGTGCGCGACGAAGCGGTGGCGGTGGACGCGGGCGCGCGCCAGGTGCGGCTCGCGAGCGGGAAGACACTTCCCTACGACCGGCTGATCGTCTCGCCCGGAATCGACTTCATGTACGACTCGATCCCGGGGCTCAAGAGCGCGGACGCGCAGAACCGGGTGATGCACGCGTGGAAGGCGGGGCCGCAGACGGTCGCGCTGAGAAAGCAGCTCGAGGCGATGCGCGATGGCGGGGTGTTCGTGTTCCACGTTCCGATGTCCCCCTACCGCTGCCCGCCCGGGCCGTATGAGCGCGTGTGCCAGGTCGCGGATTATTTCAAGAAAGCCAAGCCGAAGTCGAAGATCATCGTGCTCGACACCAATCCCGACATCGTGTCGAAGAAAGGGCTCTTCCTCGCCGCGTGGAACGGGATGTACAAGGGCATGATCGACTACCGGCCGAACAGCGAGCTCCAGGACGTGGACGTGAAGGGCATGGCGGTGAAGCTGACCTTCGACAGCGTCAAGGGCGACGTGCTGAACGTCGTCCCGCCTCACGGCGCCGGAACGATCGCGCGGCAGGCGGGGCTCATCACCGCCAATCAGCGCTGGTGCGGCATCGACTGGCTCACGTGTGAATCGGTGGCGGTCAAGGGCGTGCATGTGCTGGGCGACGCTACGCTCTCCGCGCCGGGAATGCCCAAGTCGGCCAGCATGGCCAACCAGCACGGCAAGATCTGCGCGGCGGCGGTGATTGCGCTGCTGAAGGGCGAGGCGGTCCACTCGGAACCGGCGATCATGAATACGTGCTACAGCTTCGTCGACGGCCGTTCCGCCATGCACGTCACCTCGATACACCAGTTCGACAAGGGGAAGAAGACGCTGGTGCCGGTGAAGGGCGCGGGAGGCGTCTCCAAGGCGTCGAGCGAGATCGAGGGCGCCTACGCCTGGGGCTGGGCGCGGAATATCTGGGGCGACGCGCTCGGCTGATTCGCGCCGCCTACTGAGTCTCGATCCCGAGATCCTTGATGACCTTGCCCCAGAACGCGTTCTGCTGCTTCATGAACGCGGCGAACTCCGCCGGCGATGCGCTGGTGATCTGCTGGGCGCTTGCCTTGGCATAGCGCTCGCCGATCCACGGGTCGTGGACCACCTTCACGACGGTCTTGAAGAGCGTATCGACGATCGGACGCGGCGTGCCCAAGGGAGCGTAAATCCCCTGCCATGAGCCCAGGTCGAGCTCCGGGAAACCCGACTCAATCATGGTCGGAGTCTCCGGGAGCGCCGCGACCCGCTGCTTCGCGACCACGGCGAGGATCTTGATCTTTCCCGTCTTGGCGTGCGGCACCAGGGAGGCCGTGGTGACCATCGTGGCGGCAACTTCGCCGGAGATGGTCGCGATCGTCGCGGCGCCGGCCCCGCCTTTATACGGTACCTGCTGGAGCCTGATTCCCGCCCTGTTCATGAAGAACGCGAACGCCATGCCTTGCGCACTGGCCAACCCTGCAGAGCCGTAGTTGAGCTTGCCGTCGTG
>DASWIC010000102.1:0-6388 GCA_036397875.1 Burkholderiales bacterium | reverse complement strand
GCGCATGGGTGTGGATCTCGATGCCATCCGCGGCCATCTCGCGCATCACCGCCTCGCGCAACATCTCGTCGAAGCTCATGAGCACGGATGCGCGCCGCGCGAGGAGCACCACGTGGCAGCCGAGGGCGCGAAACACGCCTGCCAGCTCCACCGCCACGTAACCCGCGCCGACGACGGCCACGCGCCTGGGCTGCCGGGCAAGCTCGAAGAAGCCGTCGGAGGTGATGCCCAGCTCGGAACCCTTCCAGTCCGGGACGACCGGTCGGCCGCCGGTCGCGATCGCGACACGCGGCGCTTCGAGCGTAGCGCCGTTCACGGCGACCGCGTGCGGGCCTTCGAAGCGCGCGCGGCTACGTATCCAGTCGACGCCGTTCTTCTCCAGTCCGGCCTGGTAGCGGCCGTTCAGCCACGTGACGTAGTCGTCGCGGCTCTTCTTGAGGGTGGCCCAGTCGAAGCGCTCGACCTTCGCGGTGAATCCGTAGTCGCCGGCTTCGTGAAACACGTGCGCGATGGCAGCGGCGTTCCACATGATTTTCTTGGGTATGCAGCCGACGTTGACGCAGGTTCCGCCGAGCCGGCCCGCTTCGATCAGCGCCACCTTCGCGCCGTACGAGGCGGCGCGGTTGGCCATGGCGATGCCGCCGCTCCCGCCGCCGATGACGATGAGGTCGTAGCTGCTTTTCATTTCGGAGCTCCTTGAAGTGGGGTTACGAGCCCATCACTCATCACAAATCACTCATCACGAATTCCGACTTTAAGTGCCGGTATAATAACGCCCTTTTTCCATGCTCATCCCTTTCCAGGTACCTGCGGCGGGGAGCCGCGCGCGTACGGCGCCGCTCCACGGCTCCGCTGACGCGCTGATGCTCTCCGAGCTGGCGCGCGCGGGCCGGCCGCTCGCCGTCATCACCGCGACCGCCCGCGACGCGCAGCGTCTGCTGGAAGAAATGCCGTTCTTCGCCCCGGGACTCCGGGTTCGCCTGTTTCCGGACTGGGAAACATTGCCCTACGACCAGCTGTCGCCGCACCAGGACCTGGTCTCGGAACGGCTCGCAACGCTCTACCAGCTCATGCAACGCGCCCTCGACGCGGTCATCATCCCGGTCACGACGGCGCTCTACCGGGTCGCGCCGGTCGAGTACCTGGCCGGCCGCTCGTTCTATTTCAGGCAGGGTGCAACGCTCGCGCCCGACGAATTGCGCCGCCAGCTGGTGACCGCGGGATACGCGCACGTCACGCAGGTCGTGGCGCCCGGAGAGTATTGCGTGCGCGGGGGGCTGATCGACCTCTTTCCCATGGGCAGCGCGGTCCCCTACCGCATCGAGCTCGACGATGATCTGGTGGAAACCATCCGCAGCTTCGACGTGGACAGCCAGCGCTCGATCTACAAGGTGAACGAGGTCCGCCTGCTGCCGGCACGCGAGTTCCCGCTGGACGCGGAAGCCCAGACCCGGTTCCGCCGCAATTTCCGCGAAAAATTCGAGGGCGATCCATCGCGCAGCCGCGTCTACAAGGACGTCTCGAAGGGCGTGGTCGCCGCCGGCATCGAGTATTACCTGCCGTTGTTTTTCGAGAAGACCGCGATCATCACCGATTATCTGCCGCAGGATGCGCTGCTGTGCGTGCAGCCGGGCTTGCAGGGCGCCATCGAGCAATTCTGGAGCGACACGCACGCGCGCTACGCCGTGCTGCGGGGCGACCACGACCATCCCGCCCTGCCGCCGCACGAGCTGTTCCTGACCACGGACCAGTTCTTCGGCGCCGTCAAACCCTATGCGCGCCTTGAAATGCCGGGCGGGAGCGAGACGACCGAGCTGCCCCCTCACCCAATGCCTCAGCCGGCGACGGCGGCACTGCCGCCCTTGGCCATTGAACGACGCGCGGCTGACCCACTTCACCGCTTGCGGGCCTTCCGCGAGTCGTTCCCGGGCCGCGTTCTGGTGCTGGCCGAGAGCCCGGGGCGGCGCGAGACGCTGCTCGAGTACTTCGGCCAGCACGCGCTGAACCCGGCGCCCGCGGACAATTTCGCGCGCTTTGCCGGCGCTGCCGAGCCCTTCATGCTCGGCGTGGGCCCCCTGCACTCCGGTTTCGCGCTCGCGGTGCCGCCGCTCGCGATCGTCACGGAGAACGAGCTCTATGAGCAGCAGGCGCGGCCGCGGCGCGGGCGCGAAGGCGCCCCCCGCGCTTCCCCGGAGGGCATGCTGCGCGACCTCTCCGAGATCAAGCCCGGCGACCCGGTCGTGCACGAGAGCCACGGCATCGGCCGCTACCTCGGCCTGGTCACCCTCGACCTCGGCGAGGGCGAGACCGAGTTCCTGACGCTGGAATACGCGGGCGGCGACAAGCTCTACGTGCCGGTTTCGAGCCTGCATCTCGTCTCGCGCTACAGCGGCGCGCCGGCGGAGGCCGCGCCGCTGCACCAGCTCGGCAGCGGCCAATGGGACAAGGCGAAGCGCAAGGCCGCGAAGCAGGTCCGCGATACCGCGGTGGAGCTCCTCGCGCTCTACGCCCGGCGCGCCGCGCGCCAGGGCTACGCGTTCCAGGTCAAGGGACACGACTACGACGCGTTCGCGGAGGACTTCCCGTTCGAGGCGACGCCCGATCAGGCCGCCGCGATCAACGCCGTGCTGGACGACCTGAAGAACGGCAAGCCGATGGACCGCCTGATCTGCGGCGACGTCGGCTTCGGCAAGACGGAGGTCGCGCTGCGCGCCGCCTATGTCGCGGTGGCCGACGGAAGACAGGTCGCGGTGCTGGTGCCGACGACGCTGCTCGCGGAGCAGCACCTCACTACCTTCTCCGACCGCTTCGCCGACTGGCCGGTCCGGATCGCGGAGCTTTCGCGCTTCCGCACCGGCAAGGAGACCGCCAGCGCCCTCGCCGGCCTGGCCGAGGGCCGCGTCGACATCGCGATCGGCACCCACAAGCTGCTTTCCCGAGACGTCAAGTTCAAGCAGCTCGGGCTCGTCATCATCGACGAGGAGCACCGCTTCGGCGTGCGGCAGAAGGAGCGGCTGAAGGCCCTGCGCGCGGAAGTGGACGTGTTGACGCTCACGGCGACCCCGATCCCGCGTACCCTGGCGATGGCGCTGGAGGGCCTGCGCGACTTTTCCGTGATTGCGACGGCCCCCGAGCGCCGGCTCGCGATCAGGACGTTCGTCGCACGCCACAGCCGGGCGCTCATCCGCGAGGCGGCGCTGCGGGAGCTGAAGCGCGGCGGCCAGATTTATTTCCTGCACAACGACATCGACACCATCGGCCACGTCGAGGCAGCGCTGACCAAGCTTCTCCCCGAAGCGCGCATCCGTGTCGCGCACGGGAAAATGCGCGAGCGCGAGCTCGAGCACGTCATGCGCGACTTCTACCAGCAGCGCTTCAACGTCCTCGTGTGCACCACCATCATCGAGACCGGGATCGACGTGCCGACCGCCAACACCATCATCATCAACCGGGCCGACAAGTTCGGGCTCGCGCAGCTGCACCAGCTGCGGGGGCGCGTGGGCCGCTCGCACCATCAGGCCTACGCCTACCTGCTGCTGCCCGACGAAGGCACCATCACCGCCCAGGCGCAGAAGCGGCTGGAGGCGATCCAGATGATGGAAGAGCTCGGCTCCGGCTTCTTCCTCGCAATGCACGATCTCGAGATTCGCGGGGCAGGCGAAGTGCTGGGCGAGTCGCAAAGCGGCGAGATGCAGGAGGTCGGCTTCAATCTCTACGTGCGCATGCTCGACGCCGCGGTGCGCTCGCTCAGGAACGGTCGCGAGCCCGATCCCGCGGCCCCGCTCGCCATCACCGCCGAGATCAATCTTCACGTGCCGTCGCTGCTGCCGGCGGACTACGTGAGCGACGTGCACGAGCGGCTCGTGCTCTACAAGCGGCTTGCCGGCTGCGAGTCGCTGGAAGCGCTCGACGCGCTGCGGGAGGAGCTGGTCGACCGCTTCGGGATCCTGCCCGAGCCGGCGCGCGCGCTGATCGAGTGCCACCGCCTGCGCGTTCTTGGCGAGCCGCTGGGCATCGCGCGCATCGACGCAGCCGAAACGGCGATCCAGCTGCAATTCATCGCGAAGCCTCCCATCGAGCCGGCCAAAGTGCTGAACCTGGTGCGGCAGAAGAAGCACTACCGGCTCGCGGGGCAGGACCGGCTGCGCATCGAGCTGAAGCTCCCCGACGTGAGGGACCGCGTCACGGCCGTGCGCGAGGCGTTCGGCGAACTGGCATAATCGGGGACCCGAAAGATGGACGTGGACGGATGAATCCCGTAGTCCTGCGCGCCCTGATACTCGGCACCGAGCTGCTGGTGTTCCTCACCGTGACGGCGTTCGCAAGCTACTTCATCTCGCACGCTTCGGCGTGGCAGCACGGGGAGGGCGAGAAACCACCCGCGCATTTTCCGTTGATCGCCTTTGACGGCGAGCGCGGCCGCCCGGAACCGCGGGACTATTTCGTCGTGCCGTGGAGCGAGTGGCAGGAGGTCGCCGGAAAGCGCCCCGGAGCGACCCTCCTCCTGCCCGAGCGGGCCGCCCGCGTGAAAATCGGCGACGCCGGCGAGGCGTCATTTACCGTTTCCGAAGAGCCCGCCTCCGGGCAAGCCCCTTCGACAGGCCCTTCGACCGGGCTCAGGACAGGCTCAGGACAGGTCGTGGAGCTGAACTGGCGCACGGGCGGGGGCGATCACGTGGCCCGCTACGTGGCGCGGGCAGGGAGCGTCGAACCGCGCTACCTGCGGACGCTGGGCACCAATATTTTCCTGGGGGGTGCGTTGGTCGGATTTTTCACCGGGGTGATGATCGGTCGCGCGCTGCGCCGGCGCTTTCTCACGCGGCCAGTGTATGCAGCCCCCACGCCACAGAAGCAAGGATAGGCCATGCCCCTGATTCGCCCCTTCGCCGGCCTGCGCCCGGCATCCGGCCGTGCCGCTGAAGTCATCGCTCCTCCCTACGACGTGCTATCCAGCGACGAAGCACGCGCACGCGCCGCCGGCAAGTCGTGGAGCTTCCTGCATATCTCCAAGCCGGAGATCGACTTGCCCAAGGGGACCGACCCGTACGCCCCTCAAGTCTATGCCAAGGCAGCGGAAAATCTGGGGCGCACGCTGCGCGATGGCGTCCTCGTCCGCGACCCGGCGCGCTGCTATTACGTCTACCGCCTGGTGATGGGCGGGCATGCCCAGACCGGCCTGGTGGCCGCGGCCTCGGTGGCGGAATACGACACGAACCGCATCCGCAAGCACGAGCACACCCAGGCCGACAAGGAAAACGACCGCGTACGCCAGATCGAGGCCCTGAACGCCCAGACCGGCCCGGTCATGGTCGCGTATCCGAAGGCGCAGGAAGTCGACGACATCCTGGCCCGCTGCGCGGCCGGCGCGCCCGACGCCGATGCCACCGCCGACGACGGCGTCCGCCACTCCCTATGGGTGGTGCCCGGGGCCGAGATCCAGGCGCGGCTGACCCGGGCCCTCGACGCCCTGCCCGCCCTCTACATCGCCGACGGCCACCACCGCTCGGCGGCGGCCTCGCGCGTTGCCCGCGCGCGCCGCACCGCCAATCCGCGCCATACCGGGGAGGAAAATTACAACTGGTTCCTGTCGGTGATCTTCCCGCACCACCAGATGAAGATTCTCGACTATAACCGCGTGGTCTCCGGCCTGAACGGCATGGACATCGGGGCATTTCTTGCGCGGTTGCGGGAAAACTTCGCCGTGGCATCGAGCGCCGCGCCGGTAAAGCCGGCGAAGCCCGCCGAATTCGGCCTGTATCTCGCCGGCCAATGGTACCGGCTGACGATCCGCCGTGAGCTGATTCCCACCAGCGACCCCGTCGCCCGGCTCGACGCGCAGCTGCTGTCCGACCATTTGCTGGCGCCCATTCTGGGCATCAAGGATCTGCGCCGGGACCAGCGCATCGATTACGTTGGCGGCATCCGCGGACTCGCGGAGCTGGAGAAGCGCGTAAACAGCGGCGAGATGACCGCCGCCTTCGCCCTTCATCCCACGCGCATGGAGGACATGATGGCGGTTGCCGATGCCGGCGGCGTCATGCCGACGAAATCCACCTGGTTCGAGCCCAAGCTGGCGGACGGGCTCGTATCACACGTATTGGACTAAGCGAGCGTGATGTTCAGCGCTTGCGCGCGGATTCGTAGAGCGGCATCACCCGTGCCGCGTACGCCGCGAGGTCGTTCTGGCGATTCTGCGGGGAAGGGTGCGTCGACAGAAATGGCGGTGGCGTGGCGCCGCCCGCCTGGCCCATCTTCTGCCACAGCGTGACCGCGGCGCGCGGATCGTAGCCCGCACGGGCGGCGAGCTCGACGCCGATGCGGTCGGCTTCGACCTCGTGCTCGCGCGAGTTGGGAAGATTGATGGTGACGTCGGTGATGATTTGGGCGA
>DASWIC010000101.1:0-27872 GCA_036397875.1 Burkholderiales bacterium | reverse complement strand
GATGGACGGCGCCTGGTATCCGTCGAACACGATATCCGCGTACGCGAGATCGTGGACGACATAGACATGGTGCTCCCGCGCGAGCCCGACGAGCCGCTCGAAGAACGGCAGGTCCACGCACTGCGTCGTCGGATTGCTCGGAAAATTGACGATCAGCATCTTGGGCTTCGGGTACGAGTCCTTGAACGCGCGCTCGACCGCCTCGAAAAAATCGGCCTCCGGCGTCATCGGCACGTGCCGGATGTCGGCGCCGGATATTACCGGACCGTAGATGTGGATCGGGTAGCTCGGATTGGGCACCAGCACCGTGTCGCCGGTGTCGAGGGTGGCGAGCGCGAGATGCGCGATGCCCTCCTTAGAGCCGATGGTGACGATCGCCTCCGAGTCGGGATCGAGCTCGACGCCGTAGCGCGCCCGGTACCAGTTACAGATCGCTCGCCGCAGCCGCACGATGCCCTTCGACACCGAGTAACGATGCGTGTCGGGCCGCTGCACGGATTCGATCAGCTTGTCCACGATGTGCCGCGGCGTGGGCTGATCGGGATTGCCCATGCTGAAGTCGATGACGTCCTCGCCCCGCCGGCGCGCGGCGAGCTTCAGTTCGCCGGTGACATTAAAGACATACGGCGGGAGGCGCTTGATGCGGGCAAACTCTTCCATGGGCACGGCCAGTCGAGGCGCAAAAGCGTGTTATTCTAGCGAAGCGAGTAACCTTAAGCAAATCAGTAGCTTATGAAATTGCACCTGGCGCAGGGCGCGGGCCTGCAGTTGTTCTCCGGTTACGGCACGGGATTCGTGGCCGTGAACAACGTGCGTTATGAAAAGTGCGTGGTGGTCAGCCCGCAGGCGGTCATGGAGTGGGACGTGAGCGGCTTTGAGGCGCTGACGGTGCGGGATTTCGGCTTCATCGAATCGCTGAAGCCCGAGATCGTGATTCTGGGAACCGGAGCGGCGCAGCGCTTTCCACGGCAGGAGCTCTCGCGCGCGCTGACGGCCGCCGGCGTGGGGGTGGAGATCATGGACAGCCGCGCGGCGTGCCGGACCTACAACATCCTCGCGACCGAAGGCCGCAAGGTGGTGGCGGCAATATTGACGGTCTAGGCGGGTTCCACGAGAACGGGCCGTCCCTACCCCAGGTCGGCGCTCCCGTCTAGAGATCGCCCAGGACCTTGAGATGCGCCGCCACGCACCGCCCCAAAGCGTGTAACGCGTATCCGCCCTCCAGCAGGGAAACGACACGTCCGCCGGCGGAGCTTCCGGCAGCCTCCTTGATTCGTTCCGTGACCCAGGCGTAGTCCGCGTCCACCAGCTTGAGCATCGCCATATCGTCTTCGCGGTGCGCGTCGAAACCGGCCGAGACGAACAGCATCTCCGGCCTGAAACCGGCAAGCGCTGGCAGCCAGTACCGCTCCACTGCATCGCGGAATTCCGCGCCGCCGCTGTACGCGGCCAGCGGGACGTTCACCATGCGCTCCGAGCGTCCTTCCACGCCGCTGTAGGGGTAAAACGGGTGCTGAAATGTCGAGACCATCATGACGCGCGGGTCGTCGCGAAAGATTTCCTCCGTGCCATTGCCGTGATGGACGTCGAAGTCGACGATGGCAACCCGCTTCAAGCCATGGGCCTCCAGCGCATGCGCGGCGGCCACGGCGACGTTGTTGAAAAAACAGAAACCCATGGCGCGGGCGCGCCCGGCGTGGTGTCCGGGCGGCCGCACGCCGCAAAATGCGGTCTCTACCTCTCCCCGGAGCACCATCTCCGTCGCCGCACCCGCCGCACCCGCCGCACGCAGCGCGGCTCGCAGGGTGTGCGGATTCATCGCCGTATCAGGATCGAGGTGGATCAGCCCGTGTTCCGGCGCCGCCTGTTCCAGCGCGCTGATATACGCCGGCGCGTGCACGCGCTCCAGTTGCGCACGGTCTGCGAGCGGCGCGTCGACCTGCTCCAGAAAATGGCTCAGTCCCGAGGCGACCAGCTGGTCTTCGATGGCCCCGAGCCGCGCCGGACACTCGGGATGCTGGGCGCCCATGTCGTGCAGCCGGCAGTCGGGATGGGTTATGTATGCGATGGACACGGTGAGTCCGGGAATTTTCTGCCAGTGCGTTGAGCGGCGCGATGCGTCCGCTCGAACGCACGGAGTTAAACCGGCGCGTCGCGTCCGGCTTTAACGGTAATTATAATGTGGGCCCCGCCTCCCCCATGCGCTGCCGGGTATCGGTCCCGTGCCGACCATGCAACCCTACCCCTCCCATCTGGTCCAACAGCTGACGCTCGGCGACGGGACGGTTGTCACCATCCGCCCCATACGGCCGGAAGACGGGGGAATCGAGCAGGAATTCGTGCGCAACCTCTCCGATGAATCGCGGTACTTCCGCTTTCGTGATGCCGTCCGGGAGCTGTCGCCCCGGATGCTCTCGCACCTTACGCGAGTGGATTACGACCGGCACCTGGCGCTCATCGCCGTCATCGAGCGCGGGGGACGGGAAATCCAGGTCGGTGTTGCGCGCTATATCGCCGAAGGCGATTGCCGGTCCTGCGAGTTCGCGATCGCGGTTGCCGATGAATGGCAGCACAAGGGGCTCGGCTCGCGGCTCATGCAAGCGCTGATGGCCGCAGCTCTCGGGCGGGACATGCGCGAAATGTACGGCGAGGTGCTGGCGGGCAACCGCAAGATGCTGGAGTTCACGGCACGGCTCGGCTTCAGCGCGCGCCCGGACGAAAGCGATCCGCGTGTCGTGCGGGTCGAAACGACGCTTGGGCCGGCGACGGAATCGAGCCGCAAGTCGTGACACGACGGGAGCGGCGTGAGAAACCGCACATTCCGGATCCTGCCGCGCGGTCCGCAGTGCGGCCGTTACTGGTCACGGTGCGCCGTGTTGTGGCACACTCAACGCAATGAATGACTTTCCCCAGCGCGCCGTGACGTTACAGCAGATCGACCGGGTGATCGCCCAGGTCGGGGGCATCATCCTCGGCAAGGATCACCAGATCCGGCTTGCGCTCGCCTGCCTGCTCGCGCGCGGCCACTTGCTGATCGAGGACATCCCCGGCGTGGGCAAGACCATGCTGGCTCACGCGCTCGCGACGTCGCTCGGCATGGATTTTCAGCGCATCCAGTTCACCAGCGATCTGCTTCCCGCCGATATCATCGGAGTCTCCGTCTACAGTCGGGACACCGGCGGCTTCCAGTTTCACTCCGGACCGATCTTCAGCCAGGTGGTGCTCGCGGACGAGGTCAACCGCGCCACGCCCAAGGCGCAAAGCGCGCTCCTCGAGGCGATGGAAGAGCACCAGGTGACGGCGGAGGGCGAGACGCGGCGCCTGCCCGAGCCGTTTTTCGTGATCGCCACGCAGAATCCCTCGTACCAGATCGGCACGTTCCCGCTGCCCGAATCGCAGCTCGATCGATTCCTGATGCGCATTCAGCTCGGTTATCCCGACAGCGAGGCCGAGCGCGCGCTGCTGCAGGGGGAAAACCGCCGCGATCTGCTCGCGACGCTCAAACCCGCCATGGCGGCGCAGGAGCTCAAGGACCTGCAGCATCGCGCACAGGAAATCCACACCTCGAGCGCGCTCTTCGACTATGTCCAGGCGCTCACCGATCATACGCGCCGCGCCGCCGATTACGTTCACGGCCTGTCTCCGCGCGCGGCGCTCGCGCTGCTGCACGCCGCCCGCGCCTGGGCGTTGATGGTGGGGCGCGGGCACGTGGTCCCGGAAGACGTGCAGGCCGTACTCCCCGCCGTGGTCGGTCACCGCCTGGTTTCCGCCAGCGAAGTCACCCATGCCAACGGCGTCGATGTCGCCCAACACCTGATCAAGCAGGTCGCCATCCCCTGATGGGTAATGGGTTATGGGTAATGGGTAATGCGCAAAACCCATTAGGTCTTCACCCATTACCCATCTCTCATCACCCATTACCGGTCCATTGATGTACGCGGCGCTCAAGAACCGCTTCTTCACCTGGCTCTTCCGCTGGCACGGCCCTGAAACCGGCGCGATCGTGCTGGTTCAGCGGCGGGTGTTCATCCTGCCCTCGCGCCAGGGACTGGTGTTCGCCACGGTACTGCTGGTCATGCTGGCCGGCTCCATCAACTACTCGCTCGGGCTGGGTTTCGTGCTCACCTTCCTGCTCGGCGCCATGGGCGTGAATGCCATGATCCACACGTTTCGCAATCTCGCGAATCTGCGGGTCACGGGCGGGCGCGCGCGGCCGGTGTTCGCCGGGGATACCGCGTTTTTCACGATCTATCTCGAGAACCGGGGCAACACCGACCGCTATGCCGTCGGTCTCACCCACGACCGCAGGCAGGCGTCCTTCGTCGATGTGATGGCACGCTCCACCACTTCGGCGAGCGCCGGGGTCCACGCGCCCCGGCGGGGTATCCTGAGGCCGGGGCGACTGACCCTGTTCACGCGCTTCCCGCTCGGCCTCTACACCGCGTGGGCCTATGTGGACCTCGACTTGCGTTGCATCGTCTATCCCCGCCCCGCCCCCACCCGCCTGCCGATGCCGCCTGCGGCGCCGAGCGCCGGAGCCGGCGCGGAGCGTGGCCAGGGCCAGGAAGACTTTTCGGGTATGCGCCCCTACCACCGCGGAGATTCGCCGCGCCACATCGCGTGGAAAGTTGCGGCGCGCGACCAGGGGCTGCACACCAAGCAATTCACCGGCCGCGCTGAGATCGAGCTGTGGCTCGATTGGGCGCAGCTGCCGCCCCAGATGGGCGTGGAGGAGCGCCTGTCGCACCTTGCACGCTGGGTGCTCGACGCACACGCCGCGGGGCTGACCTACGGCTTGCGCGTGCCGGGTGCAACCCTGGAAATGGCGGCGGGAGAGGCGCAACGCGATCGCTGCCTCGAGGCGCTCGCGCTCTTCGAGCATGACTGACCCGAAACAGCCGCTTTCCTGGCGTCACGTGCGCTGGGTGCTGGTGTCACTTGCGCTGGTGGCCGCGCCGCATGCCTCCCACATGCCCTGGTGGACCATCGGCCTGGTGGTGATGCTCATCGCCTGGCGTGCCTATGTCGGCTATGCGCGCGTCGCGCTGCCGAACCGCTGGCTGCTGCTGCTGATCGCCCTGGTCGCCACCATCGGCGTTTTTCTGGCCTACCGCACCATCTTCGGGCGGGAGGCGGGCGTCACATTGCTCGTCATCATGCTGGGGCTGAAGCTGATGGAGACCCGCACCTTGCGCGACGCGATGCTGCTGAGCTTCCTCGGCTATTTCCTGGTAATCACCAATTTTCTTTATTCGCAGACCATCGGAACCGGGCTCTATATGCTCGCGTGCACGGTGGTCATCACGGCGACCATGGTGAGCCTCAACTACGCCGACGCCCAGCCGCCGTTCCGCGTCCAGTTGCGCACCGCAGCTGTGCTGCTTGCCCAATCGGTGCCGCTGATGCTCGTGTTGTTCCTGCTGTTTCCCCGGGTACCGGGCCCGCTGTGGGGACTGCCGCGCGACGCGTTTGCCGGCGTGAGCGGCCTGTCGGACACCATGACGCCGGGCAGCCTGTCGAGCCTCGTTCTGTCGGACGCGGTTGCGTTTCGGGTGGAGTTCGAGTCCGAGATTCCCCCGGCCAAGAACCTCTATTGGCGCGGGCCGGTGATGTGGGACTTCGACGGCCGCACCTGGTCGGCGCAATCCTTCGTCTATACCGCGCCCCGCATCGCGGCCGAGGGCGACGCGGTGAGGTACGAGATAACGCTCGAGCCGCACCACCGGCGCTGGCTGTTCGCGCTGGACCTACCCGCCGTGGCGCCGCCGCACTCCATCGTCGGGACCGACTATCAGATCTACTCGGTCCGGCCCGTGAACAATCGCTTGCGCTACGACATGACCTCGTTTCTCAACGCCCGCTTCGGAGCGGTCGAAAGCCGCTTTGCCTTGAACCGCGCGCTTCAGAATCCCTCCCGCGCCAACCCCCGCGCGAAGGAGCTGGGACGGGCGCTGCGCCAGAAGCATGCCGACGACCAGAGCATCATCAATGAAATGCTCGGCATGTTCCGCCGGAATTTCGTCTATACGCTCGAGCCCCCGCTCCTGGGCGAGCATCCGGTGGATGAGTTCCTGTTCTCCACCCGCACCGGCTTCTGCGAGCACTACGCCTCCGCGTTCGCGGTGGTCATGCGGGCCGCCGGGATCCCGACCCGCATCGTGACCGGTTACCAGGGCGGCGAAGTGAACGCACTGGGCAACTATCTCATCGTGCGGCAGGCCGATGCTCACGCGTGGACCGAGGTGTGGCTCAACGGCCGCGGCTGGGTGCGGGTCGATCCCACCTTTGCGGTGGCGCCGGTGCGCGTGGACACCGGCATCTCGGCGGCGGTA
Organism: Burkholderiales bacterium; assembly: GCA_036397875.1. Classification (GTDB taxonomy): domain Bacteria; phylum Pseudomonadota; class Gammaproteobacteria; order Burkholderiales; family SG8-41; genus SG8-41. Next base: position 21,540 of record DASWIC010000101.1, on the reverse strand, counting down.
CCGCGCACCGATCCCCTGCCGCTGATGATGCGCACGCCGCTCGCGTTCCTGCGCCACGTCAGACTCACGTGGGACTACGCGGCGAACGCCTGGAACCAATGGGTGCTGGGCTACACGCCGGAGCGCCAACGCTCGCTGCTCGCGATTGCGGGGCTGGACGACGCGACGTGGGAGAAGCTGACCGCGACGCTCTTCGTTCTGGCCGGAATCATCGTCGCGATGTTCGCCGTCGTCGCCCTGCGCCAGTTGAAAACACGTGTGCGGGACCCCGTGAAGATCGCCTATCTGAGGTTCTGCGACAAGCTGCGCCGGAAGGGCCTGTCGCGCGACCCGGCCGAAGGCCCGGTCGATTATGCGCGCCGTGTCGAGCGGCAGCGGCCCGAGCTCACGCCTGCAGTCGAAGCCATCACGCGGCTCTACGTCGCCCTGCGCTACGGCGCGGAATCAAGCGCCGCCGTGTTGATGGAACTGCAGCGGCGCGTCAGGCAGTTCACCGCCTGACCCGAAGGATGACTTCTGCCTTCGCGTCATGCCGGCGGCAGGAGCTTGACCGGATCGACCGGCTTGCCAAATCGGCGGATCTCGAAGTGCAGCCGCACCTGATCGGTGTCGGTCGAGCCCATTTCCGCGATCTTCTGGCCCTTCGCGACGTTCTGGCCTTCCTTCACCAGCAGCTCGCTGTTGTGCGCGTATACGCTGAGGAAGGTGTTGTTGTGCTTGATCACGATCAGCTTGCCGAAGCCGCGGATGCCGGTGCCGCTGAAGATCACCCTGCCGGAAGCGCTGGCATGTACCGGCTGCCCCAGCTTGCCGGCGATGCTGATCCCCCTCTGGTTGGTGCCGTCGCTGAAGGCGCGAATCACCTTCCCGCTCGCCGGCCACGCCCATACCACCCCTTCCTCGCCGCCCTGGCCGGTTTTCGGCTCAACCGTGGGGGGTAACTCGGGCTTGAGACTCGCCATCTGGGCGTAAGTCTGGTCGGAATACGGCGCGCGCACGGCCCGCGGTTGCGTCTTGATGCTGCCATCGCCGCCGGCAAGCGGCGTCGCGTCCAGCGGCCTCGCCTGCACCACCGGCGCGGCTTTCAGCGGAGCAGCCACCGGCGCCGCTCCCGCCGGCGGGCTCAATCGCAGTTGCTGGCCAATGCTGATGACGCTCGCAGCCGTGACGCCGTTCCACTGGGCGAGCTCGCGGTATTCGAGCCCGTAATCGAGCGCGATGCTGTAGAGGGTTTCGCCTTTCCTGACCGTATGGAATGCCGGCCGCGCATCCGTCGGCCGCTGCGCGGATTTGACGCCCGCTGCAGGCTTCACGGGGGCGGCCTTGGCGTCGCGCGCGCGATCGATGACCGGGGCGCCAGTCCTCACGGAGCAGCCGGCAGCGATGACCGCCCCGAGGACGCACGCGACAATGGTTTTCAGGGTGGGCGGGCTCACGTCAGGGCGGCAATCAGCTCGGTTCTCGAAGGGCATGAATCAGCGTCGGGCCAGCGGCTCCAGCGCACGAATGATCGGGCATCTGCCGCCTAGCCCACTCCCGACAGCAGGGGAACGAATACGACCGGATCCATGCGGCGTTCGACCATGCCCTTCGCCGTGCGTTCGATCAGGAACAGGTGCTGCTCGTCGTCGCGCACGATAGGCAGGATCATTCTACCACCGACGTCGAGCTGCTCGAGCAGGGCGCGCGGCGCGTGCGGCGCGGCCGCCGTCAGCACGATGGCGTCGAACGGCGCAACCTCGGGCATGCCGGCGTGGCCGTCACCGTGGCGTAGATGGATGTTGCGCACGTCCGCCGCGCGCAGGTTCCTGCGCGCTCTCCGGATGAGAGCGGCCAGGCGCTCCATCGAGTAGACCTGGCGCGCGACGCGCCCGAGGACCGCGGTCTGGTAGCCGCACCCGGTACCGACCTCCAGCACCTTGCCGAGCGACCGGGCGTTGCGCGCCAGTTCCGTCATGCGCGCCACGGTATGGGGGCTCGAGATGGTCTGCCCGTAACCGAGCGGCAGCGCGATGTCCTCGTAGGCGCGGCTCGCCAGCGCCTCATCCACGAAAATATGGCGCGGCACCTCTCCCATCGCGGCCAGCACGGTCTCGTCCCGGATCCCCTGCGCGCGCAGCCGCTCGACCATGCGCAGCCGCGTGCGCAGCGAGGTCATCCCGATTCCCGGGGCCCTGGTCACCGGCCTGTCCTGAGCGAGCCTGTCCTGAGCGTGTCGAGGGATCGTAGGGTCACCGCTCACTGGCCTGCAAGCCATACGCTCATCGCCTCGAGCTGGGCGTAGCGGGTAAGGTCCATCTGCAGCGGCGTGATCGAGACGCGCTGGTTGGCGATCGCGTGAAAGTCGGTGCCCGTCCCCGCGTCCTGCGCGCCGCCCGCGGCACCGATCCAGTAGACTTTTTCTCCGCGCGGCGTCGTGGTCTTCACCACCGGTTCCGCCTTGTGGCGTTTGCCGAGGCGCGTTACCTGGAAGCCGCGCAGCGCGGCGTATTCGACATCCGGAACGTTGACGTTGAGCAGGAACGGCTCTCCGGGCATCTGCCGCTGGAGCCGGGTGACCAGCTCCACCGCAACGCGACCCGCGGTCCGGAAATTGCCCGCGCTTTCGGTCACCAGCGAGATTGCCATCGACGGGATGCCGAGCAGGAAGCCCTCGGTGGCGGCGGCGACCGTGCCCGAATAGATAGTGTCGTCCCCCATGTTGGCGCCGTGATTGATGCCGGAGATCACGATGTCGGGGAGCTGCTTCAGCAGCCCCGTCACCGCCAGGTGGACGCAGTCGGTCGGCGTGCCGTTGACGTAGTGGACCCGGCCCTGGGACCGGCGCACGGTCAGCGGCCGGTCGAGCGTGAGCGAGTTGCTGGACCCGCTGCGGTCGCGCTCCGGCGCCACCACCGTGATCTCCGCCAGGGGCGAGAGCATCTCCGCGAGCAGGGTGATGCCCGGCGCAAAGTAACCGTCATCGTTGCTGAGAAGGATGCGCATTACCGGTGAGCCGCGCCCTAGCTCACTTTTGCGGGCGCTCCGGTCTGCCGGCCGTGGATACGCTGGATCTTGCCGGTGGCGGCGTCTATCCGCATCCGCTCGATGTATTCAAGATCGGTACCGGTGATGCGCAGGTAGCGGGTATCGACCGGCGTCGCCGTCGAGTGCAGCTCGCGGCCGTAATAAACACCGGCCTTGCCGGGATTGAGGCGGTAGGGAGTGCCCGCCCTGAGCTTCGCAAATTCAGGATCGGAGCCGTCATCCGTGCGCTGCCACAGGGTCATCTCGGTGTACTCGGCCACCTGGCCGTAGATCGCCCACGAATCCCCGTGGTCGTGCGGGTTGGACTTGCGCGCCTCGTGGTAGCGATAGGTCATGACCTCGAATCCCGTCGGGTCGATATGGATCCGATGCAACCCCAACGGCTGGTCGCTGCCGAAGTACTGCTTGACGAAGCCCGGATCGACCAGGAGCCGCTCCATCTTCGCCTTCACTTGCTCGACCTGGGCGCGGCTCGAGCCGGCCTTCAGAATCTCGCGCGTATCACGGGTGAAATCCTGAAGCGAATAGCCCATGGAATCCTCCTGTCAACGATGAACGGGAACCGCGATCGGGTGTCGCGGGGATTATAGCAGCGGGATCAGGACACTGGCGGGGCGAACGGACGGTCGTGAGCGAGCGAGGGCAGCAACGAGCGCACCGCCTCCACCCGGGCAGGGTCGAGCTCGGCATGGATCACGCCGGGAGCGTCACCGCCCTCGGCGATCACCTCGCCCCACGGGTCGACCACCAGCGTGTGGCCGTAGGTCGCGCGCTTGCCCGGGTGGTCGCCGCACATGGCCGGCGCAATTACGAAGCATGCGTTCTCGATCGCCCGCGCGCGCAGCAGGGTGTGCCAGTGGGCCTTGCCGGTCTCGCGCTGAAAAGAGGACGGCACCGCCAGCATCACGGCCCCGCGCTGGGCCAGCGCACGGTAGAGATGCGGGAACCGCAGGTCGTAGCACACGGTCATGCCGAGCGCGCCCCACGGCGTGGCGACGACGACCGCACGCTCGCCGGGACGGTAGGCGCTGGATTCCCGGATCACCGTGCCGCTCGGCAGGGTGGCGTCGAACATGTGGATCTTGTCATAGGCGGCGACGACCTCTCCCCGATCCGAGATCAGGAGCGAGCGGTTCACCATGCGGGCGTCCCCGCTTTTCAGCGTGAGCGATCCCACCAGGTGCCACACCTCGAGCTCGCGCGAGAGTGCGGCCAAAGCGGAGAGCGCCGGCTCCCCGCTCGCGTCCTGCGCGTTTTCGCGCATGGTGCGCCCGCTGCCGTCCATCATCAGGACATACTCCGGCGAGAAGATGAAGCGCGCGCCGCCCGCGGCCGCCGCGCGCGCCATGGCGGCGAGCGTTGCAAGGTTGGCGGCGAAGTCGTTCCCGGAATTGGTCTGGAGGCAGGCGATGCGGACCTTCGTCATGAGGCGTGACGTCCGCGGCGTCACCGGGTCCGCAATCCGGCTTCCTGCACGACTTTGTCCCAGCGCGCGAAGTCGGACTTGATGAGCGACTGGAATGCTTCCGGGCTCGTCGGATCGGGATCGAGCCCGAGATCCACCAGTTGCGTCTGCACTTCCCGCAGATTGAGAACCGCGACCGTTTCCCGGTGCATGCGCTCGACGATCGCCTTGGGCGTTCTCGCCGGAAATGCGAAGCCGAGCCAGCCGCTCGATTCGAAACCGGGATAGCCGGACTCGGCAATCGTCGGTACATCGGGCAATGCCGCCGACCGCTTCGCGCTGCTCACGGCCAGCGCGCGCAGTCGTCCCGCCCTCACGTGCGGAGTCTGCGTCGAGATCAGGCCGACGGTGCTTTCGACGTGTCCGGCGATCGTGTCCGCCACCGCCGGATTTCCGCCCTTGTACGGAATCTGGTTCATCCGGATGCCCGCGATTCGCCAGAAACGCTCGAATGCCAGATGCGCGATGCTGCCCCTCCCCGGCGAGGCGTAATTGAGTCCGCCCGGCTGCTTTTTCGCGAGCGCCACGAACTGCTTGAGCGTCCGCGCCGGCAGGGAGGGATGCACCGAGAGCAGGGCGGTGACCAGCACGGCCCGCGTGACCGGCTCGAAATCGTTCACCGGGTCGAACGGCACCTTGCCGAGCAGGGCCGGGCTCATCGCGAACGACGCCACCGAAGCCAGCAGCATCGTGTAGCCGTCGGGCGCGGCGCGTGCCGCCAGCTCGGTGGCGATGTTGCCGCCGGCCCCCGCGCGATTCTCGACGATCACCTGCTGCCCGAGCCGGGGGCCGAGTCGCGACGCCACTGCTCGTGCCACCAGGTCGTTCGCGCCCCCGGGCGCAAAGCCCACCAGGAGCCGGATCGGTCTGGAGGGATAGCTCTCCGCCGCCCAGGCGGACGATTGCGCGATGAGCGCAAGCAGGATGCCGGAGAAAACGGCTCTTGCAGTGGAGCGTTGACGCAGGTCTTGTACCATGGGGTTTCCTCCTCGTTTTATGGGTCACAGCCTCCAATGGTCATTCTAGTGCATGTCCCGCGCCCTGTTTGAGTTTTCCGGAGGGGGACTTACCATTAGGGGCCCGGAAAGATCACACCCGGGTAAGTGGGGGTGCAGTGTCCGAAGTCACGCTCAAGCAATCCGACGACATCATCAACGCCACGCTCGCCCGCGCGCGCAAGCTCAAGTGCCGGCCCGTGAGCGTCGTCGTTACCGACCCCGGCGCGCATGTCAAGGCGTTCAAGAAGGAGGATGGCTCGTCGCTGATACGATTCGAGATGGCGATGGGCAAGGCCTACGCCGCGCTGGCGCTCGGACGTTCTTCCAGCCTGGTACGGATACGGGCCGAGGAGCGGCCGCTGTTCATGAACTACCTGCTCGGCGCGTCGGGCGGCAGGATATTCCCGGAAGGCGGCGGCATGCTGATCCGCGATGCGCACGGTGAGGTCATCGGCGCAGTCGGCGTCACCGGCGATACCCAGGAGCGCGACGAAGACCTCGCCGCGCACGGCATCCGCGCCGCCGGGCTCAAGACCGACGCCGACTGCGCGCACCTGGGCAAGCGCGTGCGCCTGAAGGACTAGGAATTCTGGTCGGGGCGGTGAGATTTGAACTCACGACCACCGGCACCCCATGCCGGTACGCTACCAGACTGCGCTACGCCCCGGGAGGCAAAATTATATCAGCCGGGAATGACACTCGGCGGGAGCGGAGAGGGAAAACCGCGCGGCCGCGGCGGTTTCAGCCGCGCAGCATTTCGAGGACGCTCTTGATTTCCTTGCGCAGCAACGCGAAATTCGCGCGCACGCCGCGCCCGGACCGCGCCGGCTCGGAAACCAGCTCGTCGAGCCGGTTGCGCGCGCCGCTGATGGTGAAGCCCTGGTCGTAGAGGAGTTCGCGGATGCGGCGGATGAGGAGCACCTCATGGTGCTGGTAGTAACGCCGGTTGCCGCGCCGCTTGACCGGCTTCAGCTGGGTGAACTCCTGCTCCCAGTAGCGCAGCACGTGCGGCTTCACGCCGCACAGCTCGCTCACTTCGCCGATGGTGAAGTAGCGCTTCGCCGGAATCGGCGGCAGCTGCGTGCGCGAGCTATGACTTGCTTCCATGATAGTTCTGCTCCACGATCGCCTTCAGCTTCTGCGACGCGTGGAACGTCACGACGCGGCGCGCCGTGATCGGGATCTCTTCACCCGTCTTGGGGTTTCTGCCGGGACGCTGCGGCTTGTCGCGCAGCTGGAAATTTCCGAAGCCGGAGAGCTTCACGCCTTGTCCATGCTCAAGCGCCATCCGGACTTCCTCGAAGAAGGACTCCACCATGTCCTTGGCTTCGCGCTTGTTGAATCCGACCTTCTCGAACAGGAGGTCCGCCAGTTCGGCCTTGGTTAACGTCATCATGTCCCCTTTCAACGGAGTTTCGCGTTGAATCGCTGCTGCAGTACCTGGCGTAGCTGAGAGACCGCGGATTCGACTTCCGCATCGGTCAGAGTCTTGCGAGTATCCTGCAATAACACCCTGAAAGCAAGACTCTTTTTGCCTTCTTCTACACCGGTTCCGCGGTAGATGTCAAACAGGCCGATTTCGACCACGATCGCCGGCTGGTGCCGGCGCAGGGCCTCCCATATTTCCCGATACCCGATACTGTCGTCGACGACGGCGGCGATGTCGCGCCGCACCAGCGGGAATTTCGATGTCTCCCGGTATACCGGCAGGCCCCGCTCGCTGCCCGCATCGGTGTCAAGCTCGAACAGGACCGGGACGAGCGCCAAATCATACTTCCGTTGCCAGCGCGGGTGCAATTCCCCGATCCAGCCCGCGGTCACGCCCCCGATTTCGACGCGCGCCGACTTGCCTGGATGCAGCGCTGGATGCTCGGCGGGGTGGAAGTCCGCGGCGAGCGGCGCGAGCAATGCCTCGACATCGCTCTTGACGTCGAAATAATCGCCCCGTCGCGCTTTCAGGCCCCATTGCTCGTGGCGAGCGTCGCCGTAGGAGATTCCTCCTACGCGCACCGGCTGCCGGTAGGCACCTGATGCTTCCGTCATGAAACAGCGGCCAATCTCGAACAAGCGGACGCGCGCCTGCTTGCGGGCGAGATTCTGGATCAGGCAGTCGATCAGACCCCCGGCGAGCGTGGAGCGCATGACGCTCATCGGGCTGGCAATCGGATTGGCGAGGGCCACCGGCGCGGCATTGCCCGCGAAATCCGCCTCCCACGCCGCATCGACGAAGCTGTAGCTCACGATCTCCTGGTAGTCGCGCGCGGCGAGCAGCCTGCGGATCGCGGCGATGTCCCGCTTCGCCTCCGGCACCGGCAGCATGATGTGCGGCGCGGCCGGCAGCGTCGCGGGAATCCGGTCGTAGCCGTGGATACGCGCCAGCTCCTCGATCACGTCTTCCTCGATCGTGATATCGAAGCGGTGGCTCGGCGGTGTCACCCGGAACTCCCCTTCGGCCACGGAGAACTCGAAGCGGAGCCGCCGCAGGATGTCCCCGACCTGGATGCCGTCGAGTTTCACGCCGAGCAAGCGCTCGACGCGCGCGAGCCGCAAGCGCACCGGATCGCGCGCCGGCAGCGCCGCGCGCGCCTCCGTCACCGGACCCGCGGCGCCACCGCACGTTTCGATGACGAGCTGCGTGGCGCGCTCGAGCGCCGCGAGCGTTCCCCCGAAATCGACCCCCCGTTCAAAGCGGTACGACGATTCGGACGCGACGTTGAGCAGCCGTGTTTTGCCCGCGATCGCCTCCGGGCTGAAGAACGCGCTCTCGAGGAATACATCGCGCGTCGCCCCGGTCACCGAGGTATCGAGTCCGCCCATGATGCCAGCCAGCGCCACCGCCTTCGACTCGTCGGCGATGACCAGGAACCCGGGCGTCAGCGGCGGCGCCTCGCCGTTGAGCAGTGTGAGCTTCTCCCCCGCGCCTGCATGACGCACCCGGATTCCGCCCTCGAGCTTCGCCGCGTCGAATGCGTGCAGGGGCTGTCCCAGCTCAAGCATGACGTAGTTGGTAATGTCCACCAGAGCGCTGAGGGAGCGGATGCCGCTCGCGGCGAGCCTGCTCACCATCCAGTCCGGCGTAGCCGCATTCGCATTGACCCCGCGCACCAGCCGACCACAGTAGCGCGGGCAGGCTCGCGGCGCCTCCAGCGTGACGTTCAGGCGGTCGGAGATCGTCGCGCGCGCCGCCTTGATCTCGGCCGGTGTCAAGGGTGCGCCGGTCACCGCGGCCACCTCGCGCGCGATCCCGGAGATGCTCAGACAATCGCCGCGATTGGGCGTGGGCTTGGTCGTGATCACCCAGTCATCGCGATCCCGCTCGACCTGCTCCACGTCGATGCCGCCCATGGACAGCGCATCGGCAAGCTCGCGCCCCGCGAGCGGCGGATTGACGAAGGTGCGAAGCCAATTCTCGGAGAACTTCATGACGAGGTGCGCGCCGGCATTTCAGTTGAATTGCCGCAGAAAGCGCAGGTCGTTCTCGAAGAACAGCCGCAGGTCGTTCACGCCGTAGCGCATCATCGTGAGCCGGTCGGGGCCGAGCCCGAAGGCGAATCCCTGGAATATTTCGCTGTCAACGCCCACGTTTTTCAGGACGTTGGGATGCACCATGCCGGCGCCCCCCATCTCGAGCCAGCCGCCGCCGAAACTCATGTCGATCTCGGCGGAAGGCTCGGTGAACGGGAAAAACGACGGCCGGAACCGCACCTGCACGTCGTCACGCTCGAAGAACCGCCTCAGGAACTCGTTCAGCACGCCCTTCAGGTCGGCGAAGGTAACGTGCTCGTCCAGCCACAGCCCCTCGACTTGGTGAAACATCGGCGAGTGGGTCGCGTCATAGTCGCGCCGGTAGACGCGCCCGGGCGCGATGATCTTGATCGGGGGGCGGTGGCTCTCCAGGTAGCGGATCTGGATGGGCGACGTGTGGGTGCGCAGCAGATGCCTGCCGTCGGCCAGGTAGAACGTATCGTGCATCGACCGCGCGGGGTGGTTCTCCGGCTGGTTGAGCGCGGTGAAATTGTAATAATCGGTCTCGATCTCGGGGCCGTCCGCAACCGCGAATCCCATCGAGCGGAACAGCGCCTCGATGCGCTCCATCGTGCGCGTCACGGGGTGCAGCCCCCCCGTCGCGGGGCCGCGCCCCGGCAACGTCACGTCCAGGGCATCCTGGCGCAGGCTCGCTTCGAGCTTGCGCGCCTGGATCCGGCTGCGGTGCTCGGCGAGCGACGCTTCCAGCTTCTCCTTGGCCGCATTGACCCGGCTTCCGAACGCCGGGCGCTCGGCTGCGGGCAGCTTCGACAGCCCCTTCAGCAGCTGGGTGAGCGAGCCGGACCTGCCGAGATAACGCGCCTTGGCGCGCTCGAGCTGGTCCGCATCGTCGATGCCCGCGAACGCCGCGAGCGCTTCCTTCACGATGGCGTCGACGTCTTGCATGCTAACGGTGCCGCGCGAGGAATGACCGGTTACGGGTCACCGGGCGCGGGGCCCGATTCCCGAAAAGTTACGCGCCTCAGGCGCCGAGGCCGGCCTTGGCTTTCTCGACGAACTTGGAAAATGCCGGCTTGTCGAGCACCGCGATGTCCGCGAGCACCTTGCGGTCGACCGCGACCGCCGCCTTCTTCAACCCGTTCATGAACCGGCTGTAGGACAGGCCGTGTTCCCGCGCCGCGGCGTTGATGCGCGCGATCCACAGCGCCCGGAACTCGCCCTTGCGGTCGCGGCGGTCGCGGTAGGCGTACTGCCCGGCCCGCATCACGGCTTCGTTCGCGATGCGGAACACGTTCTTGCGGCGGCCGCGGAATCCCTTGGCCCTCTGCAGTACCTTCTTGTGCGCAGCGCGGGCGGTAACGCCCCGTTTGACTCGTGGCATGGCGGTCTCCTGGCTTAATACGGCAACATGACGCGGACCGACGCCTTATCCGACTGGTGCACGCCAGTGCTGCCGCGCAGGTGCCGCTTGCGCTTGGTGTTCTTCTTCGTGAGGATGTGGCGCAAGTACGCCTGGCTGCGCTTGATCCCGCCGCCGGGGCGCTTTCTGAAGCGCTTGGCCGCGGCGCGTTTGGTCTTCAACTTGGGCATATCATTTCCCGTCTTTTGGATGAGCGCCAGGTGCCTGCCTCGGTGGCAGGACTTCGGAGACCCGGACCGCTATTTCTTCGCGATGTCGGCCGCAGCTTCCGCTGCGACCTTGGTGGCGCCCGCCTTGGCCGGCGCCGCCGTTTTCTTCTGCACTTCCGCCTTCGGCGCGGCTTTCTGCGGGGTCTTGCCTCCCTTCTTCGGCGCCAGCACCATGATGAGCTGCCGGCCTTCCATCTTCGGATACTGCTCGACCGTGCTGTAGGGCGCGAGATCGCTCTTCACCCTCTCGATCAGCCGCACCCCCAGCTCCTGGTGCGCCATCTCGCGGCCGCGGTAGCGCAGCGTCACCTTGGCCTTGTCGCCTTCCTGCAGGAACCGGGTAAGGTTCCGCAACTTGATCTTGTAGTCGCCCTCGTCGGTGCCGGGACGGAACTTGATCTCCTTGACGACGATCTGTTTCTGCTTGAGCTTCGCCTCGTGCCGCTTCTTGGCCTCACGGTACTTGTATTTCCCGTAATCCATGATGCGGCACACCGGCGGGACCGCCGTCGGTGCGATCTCGACGAGGTCGAGGTCGGCTTCTTCCGCGAGCTTGTTTGCCGTGGCGAGGCTCACGACACCGACCTGCTCGCCGCCCGCCCCGATCAGTCGGAGTTCCGGCGCGTTGATCTCGCCGTTGATCCGCGGTTCCTTTTCCTGTGAGATGTAGTGCCCCCTTTTATCCGGTTAATCGCGCGCCGCGCGGCCCAGCCGGGCTTCCTCGGCCCGCAGCCTGGAGACAAAATCGGCCAGACTCATCTGGCCGAGATCCTCGCCCTTGCGGGTCCGCACGGCAACCTTTTGAGCTGCCACTTCCAGGTCGCCCACAATGACCTGGTAGGGCAGCTTCTGCAGACTATGTTCGCGAATCTTATAGGAAATTTTCTCGTTTCTCAAGTCGGTTACTGCGCGCAACCCGGCCTGTTTCAGCTCCGATGCGACGCGCCCGGCGTAGCTCGCCTGGCGTTCCGTGATATTCATCACCGCGACCTGAACCGGGGCGAGCCATAGCGGCATCGCACCCGCGGTGTGCTCAATGAGTATTGCGATGAAGCGCTCGAAGGATCCCAGGACCGCCCGATGCAGCATGACCGGCGCGTGGCGCGCGTTGTCCTCGCCAACGTATTCCGCGCCGAGCCGCTCCGGCATCGAGAAATCGAGCTGCATCGTGCCGCATTGCCATACCCGACCGAGGCTGTCCTTCAGCGAGAACTCGATTTTCGGCCCGTAGAACGCGCCCTCCCCGGGCTGGAGGTGGTAGGCCATCGCTTTGTGGTCGAGCGCCACCTTCAGTGCGGCTTCGGCCTTGTCCCACTGCTCGTCGGTGCCAACGCGTTTCGGCGGGCGGGTGGAAAGCTTGACCAGGATTTCCTCGAATCCGAAATCGGCATAGACCCGCTGCAGGAGATCGATGAAGCGGATCACCTCCGGCTCGACCTGCGCCTCCGTGCAGAAGATGTGCGCGTCGTCCTGGGTAAAGCTGCGCACGCGCATCAACCCGTGCAGCGCGCCGGAGGGCTCGTTGCGGTGGCAGGAGCCGAACTCGGCAAGGCGCAGCGGGAGGTCGCGGTAGCTTTTCAGGCCCTGGTTGAAGATCTGGACGTGCCCCGGGCAATTCATCGGCTTCACGGCGTAGTCGCGCGACTCCGATTCGGTGAAGAACATGTTCTCGCGGAAATTGTCCCAGTGGCCCGAGCGCTTCCACAGCGCGACATCGAGCACCTGCGGCGCCCGCACCTCGAGATAGCCGTTCTCCTCCAGGACGCGGCGCATGTACTGCTCGATGCGCTGCCAGATCACCCAGCCCTTCGGATGCCAGAACACCATGCCGGGCGCCTCGTCCTGGGTGTGGAACAGCTCGAGGCTCCGGCCCAGGCGCCGGTGATCGCGCTTCTCGGCTTCCTCGAGCCGGTGCAGATACGCGTCCTGGTCTTCCTTCCTCGCCCACGCCGTGCCGTAGATCCGCTGCAGCATCTCGTTCCGGGAGTCGCCGCGCCAGTAGGCGCCGGCCACCTTCAGCAGCTTGAACACCCTGAGCTTGCCGGTGGCCGGCACGTGGGGCCCGCGGCACAAGTCCACGAAGTTGTCCTGGCGATAGAGCGATATCGCCTCGCCATCGGGAATCGCCGCGATGATCTCGGCCTTATAGCGCTCGCCCATGCCCTGAAAGAGCTTCACCGCGGCATCGCGCGCCAGAACCTGGCGCTCGACCCTGAGGTCGCGCTTCGCGATCTCCCCCATGCGCTTTTCGATCGCGGCGAGATCTTCCGGCGTGAACGGCCGCTTGAAGGAAAAATCGTAATAGAAGCCGTCCTCGATCACCGGGCCGATCGTCACCTGGGCGTCGGGGTAGAGCTCCTTCACCGCGTGCGCGAGCAAGTGTGCAGTCGAATGGCGCAGGACTTCGAGGCCATCACGGTCCTTGTCGGTGACGATCTCCACCCCGGCGTCGGAGTCGACACGGTGCGAGATATCCACCAGCTGCCCATTCACCCTGCCCGCGAGCGCCGCGCGCGCGAGTCCCGGGCCGATCGCCTGCGCGATCTCGGCCACGGTCACCGGCCGGTCAAATTTCCTTACTGAGCCGTCGGGCAGGCGGATATCCGGCATAATCGAATCGTAGCCTTAGTACAATTCCGCGCGTTGAACGGCGTCACAGGTCCGTTCGAACGCGCGGAGTTAAACCGGCGCATCGCGTCCGGCCCCCGCGCGATGAGCGGCGCAGAGCGTCCGTCTCGATCGCGCGGAGTTAAACCGGCGCCAAGGGTACGGGAGCGGTGGCTCCCGTACCCTTGGCGTCCGGCTTTAACAAGTGGTAGGCGCGATTGGAATCGAACCAACGACCTCATCCATGTCAAGGATGCGCTCTAGCCATCTGAGCTACGCGCCTGGGGAAGCGGAATTCTATCGAAATCGCCTTGCAGCTTCAAACAAATCAGGGGTTTGAGCAATCGGGCGGGGGACGGCATGGGCGCGAACACGATGCTTGAGCGGGGCCGCCGGGCGGCGCGCGTTACGGCGTTCGCGCTGATCGCGGGGATTGGCCCCGCCCCCGCCCTGGCGCTCGAGGACATGGTCGAGATCCCAGCCGGCAGCTTCACCATGGGCAGCGATGCGGGCCCCGCGGATGAGCGGCCCGCTCACCGGTATACCCTGCCCACATACCGCATCGACCGCTTTCCGGTCACCAACCTGGAGTTTGCGCTGTTTCTCAACGCCGTCGGTCCGTTCAACGCCAACGGTGAGCGGCTGTTCGACGTTGACGACCCCGATGCGCGCATTCACCGCGTTGGCGCAAAGTGGACAGCCGATCGGGGATACGACCGCCATCCGGTCGTGGAGGTCTCCTGGGCCGGCGCGCGTGATTATTGCGTCTGGCGCGGCAAGCGGCTTCCGACCGAAGCGCAATGGGAAATGGCCGGGCGCGGCACCGATGGCCGGCGTTTCCCATGGGGAAATGCACTACCCGATCGCTCGCGGGCGCAGTTCGCGGCGCGCTTCAACGAAACGGCACCGGTCGATGGATTCGCTGCCGGCGCAAGCCCGTTTGGCGTGCTGGGCATGGCCGGCAACGCCTGGGAGTGGGTGTCCAGCGCCTACCGCCCCTACCCCTATGACGCAACGGATGGTCGCGAGCACCCTGCAGCCGGTCCGGTCCGCGGCACCCGCGGCGGCGGACACGATTCGCCAGCCCATGAACTCACTACGACCCAGCGCGGGCGCAATCTTTCGCGCAATCCCGCCTCGGGGCATCACAATATCGGCTTTCGGTGCGCAGGATAGCAGGGAATAGCGCAGGGGCATCCATGGCAGGCCGAATCGAGGTCAAAGACATCGCCCGCGAATTGCTGGACGCGCTGGATCATGGCAAGTCGATTTCCTCCATCGTCACGCGCGATCCCGGTTTTGGATGGGACGAGGGCTACGCAGTTGCGGCAGAGATCGTCAAGCTGCGCCGCGCGCGGGGGGAGAAGACCGTCGGGCGCAAGGTCGGCTTCACGAACCGCAATATCTGGGCCGAGTACGGCGCCACCGCGCCGATCTGGGCGCACGTGTACGACCGCACCGTAGTAGTGGTGGAGCGGAACCGTGCAGTCGTCTCCCTCAAGGGCTCCGCACGGCCGCGCCTGGAACCGGAAATCGCGTTCAAGCTCAAAGCGCCACTCGCCGGGGGCGTCACCGACCCAGTGCAAGTTCTTGAAAGAATCGAATGGGTTTCGGCAAGCTTCGAAATCGTCGACTGCCACTTCGCCGACTGGAAGTTCCGGTCCGCCGAGTCGGTCGCGGACTTCTCGCTCCACTGGCGCCTGATCCTGGGCACGCCGTCACCCGTACGCGCGCATGAGATACCGGCACTTGCCGCACAGTTGCGCGACTGCCGCGTGACGTTGAGCAGGAATGGCGAGGTGCGGGACCGCGGCGTGGGCGCCAATGCGCTTGGCCATCCTGCGGCGGCCCTTGCCCATCTCGCCGCAGTGCTCGCCGACCAGGCGTCCTTCGAGCCGCTGGCAGCGGGGGAAATCATCACCACCGGCACCCTGACCGCAGCACTGCCGATCGCGGCGGGTGAGCGCTGGATTTCCGACTACGCCGGGCTGCCCGTCACCGGCCTCGAGCTCAAGCTGACCCGATGAGACGCGCTCCGGCGCGGTCCGTGAACGAACGGACTTACAGCCACGCCTGCAGGCTCGCGGCCACCCCGAGAAAGGAGAAGAATCCGACGACGTCCGTCACCGTCGTGAGCACGATCGAGCTCGACTGCGCGGGATCGAATCCCAGGCGGTTCAGGAGAATCGGGATGGCGGCGCCGGAGAAGCCGGCCGCGACCATCGAAATCACCATCGCCACGCAGATGACAGCCACCAGGCCCGCCGAACCGCTCCACAGCCAGACGCCGAGACCGCAAACCACCGCGACCGCGAGGCCGTTGAGCAATCCTGCGTTGACTTCCTTGAATACGACGCGCGGCAGGTGACGCGCGCTGATCTCGCGCAGCGCCAATCCTCGCATCGTGACCGCAAGCGCCTGCGCGCCGGCGTTGCCCGACTGACCGGCGACTACCGGCAGCAGCACGGCGAGTGCCGTAAATTTCGCGATGGTATCCTCGAACAGCCCGACGACCGACGCGGCCAGGAAAGCGGTCGCCAGGTTGATCTGCAGCCAGGGCAGCCGTTTCACCACTGCAAACGTTGCGCTCGACAGCGCCCGCTCGTCCCGGCTCACGCCGACCATGGTCTGAATGTCCAGGCTCGCCTCCTCCTGGACCGCGCTCAACAGCGCGGCCTGATGAATCACGCCGACCAGCCGCCCCGTGACGCTCACCACGGGCAGCGCCGGCACGCGCTGCCGCTCGATCTTATCCACGACCTCCTCGCGCGGAGCGGCATCCAGCACCGCCGCGCTCAGGGGACGCGCGAGCTCGCGCAGGAGCTGCGCCGGGCGCGCGGTCGCGAGATCCTGGATTTCCACGCGCCCCGTCAGCCGGCCCTCTTCGTCGACGACGAACAGCTCGCGCAACGCGCGATTCTTCTTGAAGCCCTTCATGCGCTCGATGGCCTCGGAGACGGTCATCGCGGCGCGGAAGCTCGCCACGCGCGGATCCATCAGCCGCCCGGCGGTGTCCGGCGGGTACGACATGAGGCCCTGAGTGAGCTTGGCGGCCGCGGGCTCCATCCGGGCGAGCCACCGTGCCTGCTCGGCGGCGTCGAGCAGCGACAGCAGCTCCGCCGCAAGCGGCGGATCCATTTCGTTCAGGATGCGCGCGGTCACCTCCGCAGGCAGCGCTTCCACGAGCCGTTCCTGAACATCGGTCGGCAATTGCTCCCAGGCGGGGACTGCAAGCTCCGCCGGCTGCGCGCCGAGCACGCGTGCGGCCTGCTCGGGCGGCATCCGCTCGAGCCGGCGCGCCACTTCACGCGGATAATCCCGCAAAAAGCGGCCTTCCAGCGCCGCCACTGCCGGTTCAACGCTCATCGCTCCTCCTCTTCGTCGCCACCGTCGAAGCCGGCGGCAGGGTTCTCACCACGACCTGGGCCAAACTTGACACCGTTTGCCAGTACGCTCCCGTCACCCCCGTGACCAGCGCAGGCCCCGAGCGCACTGCGATGTCGCCCAGTTCCCGCGCAAGCGATCGGCGGTGCAAGCCGCCGACGATCCGGTTCTCGCGCTCGACCACCGGCAGGAGGTGGAACCAATCCCACCCCGGGTGAGCGGCAGCCGTCGTGGCCGAGGCCAGTGCCGATACCGTGTGCTCCGGGTTTCGCATGACAGTGGACAGCGGCTCGCCTGGCGGCGCGCGCAGCAGATCGCCGAGCGTCACCACCCCGATCAGGCGCCGCTGCGCATCGGCGACGAATGCGCAGTCGCCGCGCTCCCGCTCCTCGTGGCGGCGCGCCTGCTCGATCGCCTCGGCCACGGTCGTATCCGGAGACAGCACGAGAGGCGCCGGATCCATGCAGGCGCCGCACGTGCCTTTCGGATAGCCGATCAACAGGCGTAGCGCCATGGCGGTCCCGACCGGAAGCCGCCCGAGCAACCGCACCTGCCGCTCGGGCGCCAGGTTAAGCAGCAAACGGGCCGCAGACTGCGAACCCATTACCCGGATCCGCTCGGCCGCCTGGTCGTCATTTAGCTGCTGAAGCACTCTTGCGCAATAGGCCACGCCCAGGTGGTGCAGCGCGACCGCGGCGAGCCCCGCGTCGAGCGCGGCGACGAATGCCGCCGCATCATCCGGGGCAAGGCCCTCGAGCACCCGCGCCGCCTCCGCCGGATGCGCCTCGACGAACGCGGCCGACAGTTCAATCTGCTCACGCACCGTCGCGCCTCGCGGTCAGCAGCACGATCGGTTCTTCGTTGTAGACCTTTCCCGGTATCGTGACGCGCCCCTCGTCGGTCTCGAGCACAACGGAGATCGTCGTCAGCTCCAGTATCGTTCCCTCCACCTCGCCAATGCGCACGCGCTGCCCCACGCCGAATGCCTGCCTCAGGTAGTGCGCGCCGATGAGATTCGCCACGTAGGCACGCGCGCCCAGGCTGACGGCGAGCGCGACCCCGCCCACGATCGCGCTCGTCACCACGGCAGCGAGAACCACCAGGAACGTGATCTCGATGCCGATCTGGTCGGCACCGACCGCGATCGCCGTGACGAGTATCGAGACCTGCACCACCCGTCCCACCAGCAGGCGCTGCGCTTCCGGCAGGGTGGGCAAGGCGGCGACGGTCACGTCGCGCGCCAGGCCGGAAAACAGGGCTCCCGCCAGGATGATGAGCGCGCCGGCGAGCAGTGTCGGCAGATATCCGACCAGGTCCTTGAGCCATTCGGTGAAAACACTCAACCCCAGCACCTGCGTCGCCGACGCGACGAAGAACAGGATGACCACCCAGAAGAGGATGCTGCCGACGATCTCGACCGACGCCGACGGGGCGCGGAGCGCGCCGGCGCCGCGCCCCCGGAATGCGCGGCTGATCAGCATCTCCAGCACGCCCATCAGCTTGACCGCCACGCTGCGCAGCAGGCGCGCGATCAGCCACCCGACCAGCAGGATCAGCGTTGCGCCGATGACGCTCGGCGCGTGCTCGAGCAGGCGCGCGCCGATCTGGGAAAATGCGGCTGCAAGAGAGCCGCCAAGCTGGTCGAGAGTATCCATTAGACAATCCCTATTCCTGTTTGCGCCCGGCGCAGACGCATTGTCGCACCGCGGGACACCGGGCGCGACCCCACGGGCGCATTCCCCGGGGCAACCTCTCTACGACCTTGGCTCTCCACCTGATTCGGGCGTATCTTGCTTTCCGGACACCGGCCTGGGTTAAGCGCAAAGGCGTCGCGCACGAGGCAATCCGGCCTCACTGCATGATTCGACACGTGTTTGGCACATCGACCGGACGGATGGCGCCGATCAACGCCCGGTACGATCCCCGTATGAAACGGCGATGCCCCTGGTGCGAAGGCAGCGAGTTGCAGTCGGCGTACCACGACCGCGAATGGGGCGTTCCCGTTCATGACGACCGGCGCTGGTTCGAGTTCCTGATTCTCGAGGGCGCGCAAGCGGGCCTGTCCTGGGACACGATACTCAGGAAACGGGAACATTATCGCCGCGCATTCGCGAGGTTCGACGCGAGCAAGGTTGCACGCTTCGGCAGCAAGCGAGCGCGCGCTCTGATGCGCAATCCCGGCATCGTCCGCAACCGCCTCAAAATCGGCGCGGCGGTTTCGAATGCCAGCGCGTTCCTGATCGTGCAGTGCGAATTCGGCACCTTCGACCGCTACATCTGGCGGTTCGTAGGCGGCCGTCCCATTCGGAACCGCTGGCGCGCGATGCAGCAGGTGCCCGCCTCGACTCCCGAGTCGGACGCGATGAGCAAGGACCTCAAGCAGCGCGGTTTCCGCTTCGTCGGTTCCACCATCTGCTATGCGCTCATGCAGGCGACCGGTATGGTCAACGATCACCTGGTCTCCTGCTTTCGCCACCGCCAGATTCGATGAAGCCTCGGAGCGCTTCGGGTTCCGGCACCGGATCGTTGTCGATCGGCGTCTGCCAGTAGCGCCGGTAGCGCGCGCGATGGGGCGTCACGCTGATCGCGCCCGTCACGGGGATTGCGATCGTCACCGCCCCGTCGCGGTCGGTGCGGTAGATGCGGGCACCGCGCTCCACATAGCGCCGCAATACCTCGTGGTGAGGATGTCCGAAACGGTTGCGGTAGCCGACCGGGAACACCACGACGCGCGGGTCGACGGCGTTCACGAATTCGGGTAGCGACGACGTCCGGCTGCCCTGGTGCGGCGCGAGCAGGACGTCGGCCCGCAACTGCTCGCGCGCGCCTCGCAAGAGCTCCTCCTCCGACCGGCGCTCGATGTCCGCGGGCAGCAGTACGCGCCCGCCGGGCGCGTCGATCGCCAGCACGCAGCTGCGGTCATTGTCCTTGACCGTGCGGTTGTCGTAGCTCGCGCGCGCCGGATGCAGCACCTCGAAGCGCACGCCGTCCCACTCCCAGCTCTGGCCCGCCGCGCAGCGCAATGACGGCTCCGCCCGCACCACCAGCGGATCGAGGTCCGGCAGCGACGTCAGCAACCAGTCGACCGGCAGCGCCTGCAATACCGATGCGGCGCCGCCCCCGTGATCATCATCGTCGTGGCTCACGATCAGGCCGTCGAGACGCCGTACTCCGGCTGCGCGCAGGTAGGGCACGATGATGCGGCTGCCGCTGTCGACGCCCGGGCCGAATGGAGGGCCCGTGTCGTAGAGCAGTGCGTGGTGCTCGGTCCGCACGAGGGCGGACACGCCCTGTCCGACGTCGAGCACGACAACCTGCACGTCGCCCGCCTGCAATGCGGCTGGCGCCACCGTGAAGAGCGGCACCAGCCCCGCCATTCCGAGCCAGCGTGCGGGCAGGCCGCGCGGCGCCAGCAGCAGGGCCACGGCCGCAGTGGCCACGACAATGGTCCATGCCGGGGGCGCGTGCTGCTGCCACACCGCGTCGGGCAGCGCGGCGAGCCACTCGAGCAGAACCATGCACCCGCTCATCACGAGGTGCGCGCACTGCAACAAGAGATCCAGCGGCACCAGGATGCCAGTCAACGTCAGCGGCACGACCGCGAGGCTCACCACCGGAATGGCTGCGGCATTGGCAATCGGCGAGACCGTCGACACCTGCTGGAACAAGGCCAGCAACGGCGGTACCAGCGCCAGCGTCACCGCGACCTGGACCCGGCCCCAGGTCGCGAGCCAGTGCCCATGCCCGATGCGGCCCGAGGTGATATACAGGATCGCGGCCACCGCCCCGAAAGAAAGCCAGAACCCGGGCGCGAGCACCGCCCAGGGATCGATCAACACCACCACCAGAAGCGCCAGACAGAGCACGATGGACGCCGACTCGATGACACCGAGCCACAACGCGGCGGCGACCACCGCGAGCATGTAGACCGTGCGCTGCGCGGGCACGGCATAGCCCGCCAGCAACGCATAGAGCAGCGCCGCCCCAAGACCGGCAAGCGTCGCGGCCTTGGGCGCGGGCAGCGCGAGCGTGAGCCGGGGGCTGCGCCGCCAGAGGCCGCCGGCGACGACAAACACGAGGCCCGACACCATGGTCACGTGCAGTCCCGAGATGCTCATGAGGTGATTGACACCCGTGCGGGTGAAGGTCTGCCATTGCTCCGGGGGGATGGCGCGCTGGTCCCCGATCGCGAGCGCGGCGATGACACCGGCGTAGGGAGCATCCGGCAGCGCCGCCTGTATCCGCGCCCGCACGCGCTCGCGCAGCCGCTCGATCCAGTACCCCGGCCGGTGCACCAGGTCCGCCAGGCGCCGGTTGCCGGCCCTGGGCCGGACGTAACCCGTCGCCCGCAGGTTGCGCTCGAGCAGCCATGCTTCGTAATCGAAGCCGTGGGGGTTGGCAGTGCCGCGCGGGCGCTTGAGCCGCACCGTCAATTCCCAGCGCTCCCCCGCGCTCAGCGCCGGAAAAGCAGCGGGCCGGTCGTCGCGCGCCGGGTTGCCCCACCACGACAGCACGATGCGCCCCGGGACCCTCGCATCCTGCGTCAGCACGCGCTCAACGTTGAACTCGAAGCGCAGGCCCCGCTCGTAGACCTGCGGCAATGCGGCCACCACGCCGGCGACGGCGACGTCGCGTCCCTCCCATTCCGCCGGCAGCGCGTCGGCTAGCCTAAGCTGGGCGGACCACGCCGCCCACGAATAGCCCGCGGCGAAGCAACCCGCCGCTATCAGTGCCGCGCGCGCAAGCCGCAGTGCCGTGCTCGCGGGCGGAACCGCGAGAGCCGCCACCGCGACGGCCGCGACCGCCCAGGTCCAGCCGGCAGCACGGAGCACAGGCTCCTGTTGCAGCCACCAGGCGCCGGCCACGAAGGAGAGTATGCCGATCCTCATGGCCCTCTAACGCACGGCGAGCGTCCGCGTAGACGCGGATTCAGTAAAATGCCTT
>DASWIC010000100.1:0-3220 GCA_036397875.1 Burkholderiales bacterium | reverse complement strand
TCGTCGGCGACTTCATCCATCCGGCCGAAGGCGCGCCCGTTCAGCATCGCCTGGCCGCGCTGCATCGACAACTGGACCGTCCGCGGCCGGGCGCGGTTCACCGCGTCTTCCAGCCTGAGCGCCGGGAAGACGGACAGTCGTTGCGGCAGCACCGACTTTCGCGCTGCGCCCGCGGCCACGCGGAAACGGGCGATAGGCCGCCCGCCCGACACCGGCGCCGCGCCGGTTTGCAGGCCCGTAATGTTCTCGAGCGACGGCGACCAGGACTCGGCCGCGAGCGCGATCTCGTCCCCCGGCTGCCGTTCGGAGAAGTCCACCCAGACGTCCGCCCGCTCGCCAATTCCGAGGGTGAGGGACCCGCGCGTCATGGGGCGCTCGAGCAGGCCGCCATCCGTCCCGATGAGGGTCAGCGGCCGCCCGTCGCTCCAGCGCAGGCTGTAGAGCGTCGAATTCGATGCGTTCAGCACGCGAAGCCGGTATGCCGCGCGCGCCACCGGCCGCGCGTACTCTGCCGATCCATTGACGAGTACGTGATCGCCGCGAAAGCCCAGCATGCGCTCCATCATGCCCGGCGCGAGGTACACGAGCTGGTTGGCCGCATTGAAGCTCCGGTCCTGGATGACCAGCGGCAGGTCGAACTCGTCCCGCGGCAGGCGCGCGGCGTCCTCCTCGTCGTCGCCGACGAGAAACAGCCCGGCCAGGCCGAAGTAGACCTGCAGGCCGGTGCGTTCGTGGGGGTGCGGATGGAACCAGTGGGTCCCCGCGCGGTTGTCCACCACGAACTCGTAGACGTACTTCTTGCCGGTGCCGATGGCGTACATCGGGTGTCCGTCCATGCGCTGCACGATGTGCAGGCCATGCCAGTGCACGATCGAGTCCTCGGGCAGCCCGTTCGTGAAGTGGATGCGCAGCTTCTGCCCGCGGCGGGTGCGGATAACGGGTACATGGCCCGAACCGTCGAGGAAAGTGAGCGCCCGGGGATCGCCCCGCACCACCCGGCCAGTGAAGCGCCAGACGCGGGTCGCGTTGCCGGGCAGCACGCGGATCTCGCCGGCGACCGCATTCAGCTCCAGCTCTAGATCCGGCTTGAAATCGGAAGTAGCCTCGGCGGGCGGCATGGCGGCATGCGCCTCCGCTGCCGACGCGTGGCGCGACCCCAACAGGGTAACCAGTCCGGCTGCCCCGGCTGCGCCGATGAGGCGGCGCCGGTCGATGTCTATGGTCCCGTTCCTGCTCATATCAATGCTGGTGCGCGCTGGCGTCGTGGCTTGCGCTGCCGCCCGTGCCATATCCGCGCAGCTCGCCGTACTTCCTGATCTGCTCGTGGTTGAGAATCTCGGCCTGCGCGAGGTGAGCATCGAGGTGAACCTGGCGCAGCTCTCCTTGCAGCCTTGCGATTCCCTCCAGGCTCGACTTGAGCTGCTCGCGCGAGATCTCACGCGATGCAAACATCCCGTCGAGCCGGTTCTCCTGCTCCACCAGACTCTTGCCGAGGTCTTTCGCCCTTGTTTCCATTGCAATGAACAAAACCCGGGTACGCGCCTTCTGCTCGGGGGAAAGCCCGAGCCGGTCCGACAGCTCCAGCACATGCGCCGGGCCGGGATAGTTGTTCAACTCGGCTGTCTTCGCGAGCCCCATGCCGCGGCCGGCGAGATAATCCTGCACTTCGCGATCGGAGAGTGATTTGATGCCGCGCGTCTCCTGGCCCGCGTAGGGCGAGCGCACGGGCTGGGTTGCGTATACAAACGACGCGATCCCCAGCGCGGAGAGCAGCGCGATGATTGTGATTCTGAGCATGACGGCCTCCTGTTATGCGTCTGTGTGCGCTTGAACAGCCGCAAGGGGCGGGTTTCCCCGCCCCCGTGCGGTTAGTGCTGGTGCTGCTCGGTTGGGGCTGGCGCTTGAGGCGCGGCACCGGTACGCGGTCCGCGTTGCTCGGGCAGCGTGATGCCTTGCTCCCTGGCGCGCTTTTGCATCTCGGTACGGGTCGCTTCGGCAATCGTCTGGCGCTCTTCGGTCGTTGCGGCGTTGCGCATCTTCTCTTGAAGCGCGGTCCGCTCGTCCGGGGTCATCAGCGCATGGCCGGCGCCTTGCCCCGCGGGTCCGTGGCCGGTCGCGCCGGGCCCCATACCACCCTTCGCGCCATGTTGCATGCCGCCTGTCGCGTGCGGTGCCATCCCGCCACCCGCTTGTCCCGGGTTGGCGTAGGCAGCGGCCACCGCGATGCCGAGGCCTAGTGAAGCGATAACACCCACTGCGAATTTGTGAGACTGTTTCATGGTCGTTCCTTTCAAGAGTTAAGAATCGTTACTTCGATCCCCACTGTGCCCTGTTTGCTTCGGGCAGCAGAGCGGTCTCAGCGAGTCCGATTAAAGCAGCGAGTTGTAAATGGCAGATGTCATGCAAGCGCCGATTTGTATCGCAGCTTTGCAGCGCCCGGCGTGGTCATATTTCGTTACAAGTTTTCGAGTACGGGGAGCGCCGCTTCGAACATGCGGCCCGCAATAGCGGAGCCCGAACGCATCCCGGGCGCGGGATTGCGGCAATGCTCAGGACTTGGCCGGCTGGAAGACCAGGAAATACTGGTTCGGCAGGAACGCGTGCTCCTGCGCGAGCGCATAGCCTGCGCGCTTGAGCTCGTCTTTCACGCGCTCAGGGGCAATGCGTGCGCTTTGCGGCGGGCCAACAGGCGAATCCATGCGAAAGTCGATGACGGCGATGCGGCCGCCGGGCTTGAGCGATTTCTGCAACTGGCGAAAGTAGCGCTCGCGGTCCCCGACGTGGTGGTAAACGTCGACCAGGATGATCAGGTCCGCCTTTTCCGGCAGTCGCGGGTCGTTCGGGGCGCCCGCCACCGCCGTCACGTTCTTGAGCCCTTCGCGCTTTGCGCGATCGGCCAGGTACTTCACCATGTCGGGCTCGGTATCCACGCCGTAGACGCGGCCCTTGGGCGTCATGTTCGCGATGCGCGCCGAGAAATAGCCGGTACCGGATCCGATGTCGGCGACGACTGCGTCGGGCTTGAGCGCCAGCGCCTGGATCACTTCGTGGGGCTTCTGCCAGGCGTCGCGCTTCGGATCGTCGAAAACCCGTGACCATTTCTCGGCGTCCCCGAAACTGTGTTGGTGAGTGTCGGGGGATTGTGCCGCGGCGGGACCCGCCAGCCATCCGGTGCAAGCGGCCAGCACGAGGGCAGCCGTAAGCGATGACATTCGATTCA
>DASWIC010000099.1:0-21428 GCA_036397875.1 Burkholderiales bacterium | reverse complement strand
CATATTTCGTTACAAGTTTTCGAGTACGGGGAGCGCCGCTTCGAACATGCGGCCCGCAATAGCGGAGCCCGAACGCATCCCGGGCGCGGGATTGCGGCAATGCTCAGGACTTGGCCGGCTGGAAGACGAGAAAATACTGATTGGGCAGGAAGGAATGCTCCTGGGCGAGCGCGTAGCCGGCGCGCTTCATTTCAGCCGCCACCCGCTCCGGCGCGATGCGTGCGCTTTTCGGCGGGCCTTCCAGCGAGTCCATGCGGAAATCGATGATGGCGATGCGCCCGCCGGGCTTCAGTGATTTCTGCAACTGGTGGAAGTAGCGTTCGCGGTCCCCGACGTGGTGGTACACGTCGACCAGGATGATCAGGTCTGCCTTCTCCGGCAGGCGCGGGTTGTCGGGGGCGCCCGCCACCGCGGTCACGTTCTGGAGCCCTTCGCGCTTTGCGCGCTCGGCCAGGTACTTCACCATATCGGGCTCGGTATCCACGCCGTAGACCCGGCCCTTGGGCGTCATGTTCGCGAAGCGCACCGAGAAGTAGCCGGTGCCGGAGCCGATGTCGGCAATGACCGCGTCGGGCTTCAGCGCCAGGGCCTGGATCACCTCGTGGGGCTTCTGCCACGCGTCGCGCTCGGGATCATCGAAGACCTTCGCCCATTGTTCCGCGCCGCCGAAGCTGTGCTGGTGGGTTTGCGGTGCCTCTGCCACAGCGGATTCAGGCAGCAACCCTGTGAATGCGGAAAGAACCAGGGCTACCGTGAGGATTGAAATCCGTTTCATTTCTGATGTCTCCAGTGCGCGGAGCGTGTTTCAGTATATAAGGGATAAGCGGGGCGGGTTTCCCCGCCCCGGTTTCGGTGCACGAGCGTGCTAGTTCGTGGCCGGCGCCTGCGGCGTGCCGCCGAAGTGCGGACCGCGGTGCTCGGGCAGCGTGATGCCTTTCTCCTTCGCGCGCTTCTGCATCTCGGTGCGCGTCGCCTCGGCGATCTTCTGCCGTTCCTCGGGCGTCGCGGCATTGCGCATCTTTTCCTGCAGCGCCGTCCGCTCTTCAGGCGTCATCAGCTGCTGCCCGACGCCGTGTCCCGCAGCGCCGGCGCCCATCGGACCGTGTCCCGTGCCGCCCTTGGCGCCGTGCTGCATGCCACCCTGTGCGCCATGTTGCATGCCGCCCTTCATGTGCGGGCCCATCCCGCCGCCCATCTGTCCCGGCTGCGCGTAGGCGGCAATGCCGATTCCGAGGCCTAGTGCAGCGGCAATACCTACCGCGAATTTGTGAGACTGCTTCATGGTCGTTTCCTTTCCAAGGTTGAAATCTGTTACCTCGATCGCCTGCCCATGCCGGCGGATTCCGACAATGGGAGCGGTCTCAGCAAGGTCGATTCAAACACCGAGTTGTAAGCGGCTGATGTCAGGAAGGGGGTGATTTGTATCGCAGCCTTGCAGCCGGCGGTCTTGTTACACTGCGTTACAATTTTTCCGCCGCGCACCGGCTGCTTGCGGTATACACCCGCCATGACGAAGCAGGACCACATTCTGATTGTCGACGATGACGCTGAGATCCGCGGCCTCCTGCGCGAGTATCTTCAGAAGCACGGCTACCGCGCCACGGCGGTGCCGGACGGGAAGGGGATGCAGGCTGCGTTGGCGACAGTGCGGCCGGATCTCGTCGTGCTCGACCTGATGCTGCCGGGCGAGGACGGATTCAGCCTGTGCCGGGCGTTGCGTGCCCGTTCGGGCTTGCCGGTCATCATGCTGACCGCGCGCGGAGAGGAAACCGACCGCATCGTGGGGTTGGAGATGGGCGCCGACGATTACCTGGCCAAGCCCTTCAACCCGCGCGAGCTGCTGGCGCGGATCCGGAGCGTGCTGAGACGCGCGCGGTCACTGCCCGAGAATCTCGCGCCGGAGACGGTCAGCGCGTTCCGGTTCGGCGGGTGGACGCTCGATGCCGCCACACGCGATCTCACCGCGCCAGACGGCGTGATCGTTCCGCTGAGCGGCACCGAATACAAGCTCCTCAGGATATTCCTCGCGCATCCGAATCGCGTTTTGACACGCGATCAGTTGATTGATCTCATGATCTCGCGCGACGCCGCGACGTTCGACCGGGCCATCGACGTGCAGGTAAGCCGCCTGCGCCACCGGCTGCGCGAGGATGCGCGCGAGCCCGCGATCATCAAGACGGTGCGCAGCCAGGGCTACGTGCTCGCGGCACACGTGGACATGGTGGCCTGATGCGACTCGTGCCGCGTTCCCTGTTCAGCCGCCTGGTGCTGGTGCTGCTCGCCGGTCTCGTCGTCGCGCAGCTCCTGAGCTTCGCGATTCACATGCACGAGCGCGGCGAGCTGCTGTCGCAGGCGAGCGGCATGCAATCGGCGCAGCGTATCGCGGATATCACCCGGTTCCTGGATTCCCTGGACGCAAAAGAACGTCGCGCCATCGTTCCGGTGCTCAGCGCGCCACCGCTGGCGATCAGCCTCGATCAACCGGTGCTGGCGGCGGGAGGGCAGGACGCCGACACAGCCGCGCGCGCCTTGCTGTTCGAAGCGATGTTGCGCCGGTTTCTCGGTGCCGGGCGGCCGGTTGCCGTGAGGGTGGCGGAGGCGCCGGCCGCGCCGCTCAAGCCCGCGATGAAACGCGGCGTGAAGGGTCCGGGAATGCACGGGGACTGGACGCCGCCCTGGGCCGCAATGCACGACGCGTCCGCGCCGGGCCTCTCGTTCGTGGCCCAGGTGCGCTTGCGGGACGGCGCACTGGTCACGTTCGATGCGCGGCAGCCCGCGCAGACCGTGAGCTGGCCGTACCGCCTTCTCATCAGCATCGCGGTATTGCTCGTTGCGGTCATTGCGGTATCACTCATCGCGGTGCGCTGGGCGACGCGCCCGTTGAAGGCGCTGGCCGACGCGGCGGACGAGCTCGGCCGGAACATCGACCGCCCGCCCCTGGAGGAGAAGGGTCCGCTCGAAGTGGCGCGCGCCGCGCGGGCGTTCAACACCATGCAGGCGCGCCTGTCCGGCTACATCCGCGATCGCACCCGCGTGCTTGCCGCAATGTCGCATGACCTGAAGACGCCGATCACGCGGCTGCGGTTGCGCAGCGAGCTGCTCGAGGACCCGCAGCTGCGAGCGAAATTCACCAAAGATCTCGACGAGATGGAGTCCATGGTTGGCGCGACCCTCGACTTTCTCCGCGGGCTGGAGAACCGCGAGCCGGTCAAGCCGGTGGACGTCATGGCGCTGCTTGAAAGCCTGCAGGCGGACGCGCGGGAGTCTGGTAGCGCGGTGGAGATCGAAGGCGCGACGGCCAGACCCTATCCGGGCGGGCCGCAGGCGTTGAAGCGGTGCCTCGGGAATCTCATCGAGAACGCCGTGAAGTACGGCCAGTCGGCGCGCGTTCTGGTCGATGACAACGACGAGCGCCTTGAGATCCGCATCCAGGACCAGGGGCCCGGGCTTCCCGCGGCGGAGCTCGAGAAGGTCTTCGAGCCGTTTTACCGCGCCGAAGGCTCGCGCAGCCGGGAGACGGGCGGCACGGGTCTGGGCCTCACCATCGCGCGCGGCATCGCTGAAGCCCACGGCGGTCGATTGAGCCTTCGGAATCGCGAGGAGGGGGGGCTGGAAGTCACGTTGGAGCTGCCGCGGTTGCCCGCGCGCCAGCCGAATTCGCGCGGATAGGCCGTCAGAACCACCGGCACCTCAGGATAGGGTTGATCTGGATCAATCGTCGCCCGCCGCTGCCGTGCGAGAGTTCTTTCCACTACAGGTGAACGGGAAGGATTCGGCGTGACTCTTGTTTCCGCTGTCCAGCTGTCAAAGACCTACCGGGCCGGTGACGTCGACGTGCCGGCCGTGCGGGACGTGAACTTCACGATCGAGCCCGGGGCGTTCGTCGCGTTCGTCGGTCCCTCGGGCAGCGGCAAAAGCACGCTGCTTAACATGGTCGGCTGTCTCGACCATCCCACCCACGGAAAGCTGAGCGTGCTCGATACTGACGTCGCCTCGCTCGACCGGCACGCCGCCGCCGGTTTTCGCGGCGCCCATCTCGGATTCATTTTTCAGGATTTCAACCTGATACCGGTGCTTTCGGCGGCCGAGAACATCGAGTATCCGCTGCTCATGGTGCAGGACTGGCCGGTGGACAAGCGCCGCGCGCGCGTGGCGGAGCTGCTCGAAGCCGTGGGCATGGCGGATCAGGCCGGCAAGCGCCCGGATCAGCTCTCGGGCGGGCAGAAGCAGCGCGTAGCGGTGGCGCGCGCGCTCGCGACGCGCGCGAAGCTCGTACTGGCCGACGAGCCGACCGCCAACCTCGACCACGATACTGCCTACCGCATCATCGGGCTCATGAAAAAGATGCGCGACGAGTTCGGCAGCACGTTCGTGTTTTCCACTCACGACCCGAAGATCGTGGGCGCGGCCGAGGTCGTCATCACCCTGGAGGACGGGCGCATCGTGAATGGAGGTGGCCGTGCTTAAGGTCCTCAAGCTTGCGACGCGCAATCTCGCCCGCTACTGGCGCCGCACGATACTCACGGCGGGTTTGATCGTGCTCGGCGTCATGGCGGTGCTGCTCTTCATCGCAGTCTCCGGCTCGTTCAAGGGACTCATCGTCGGCCAGATCACCGATTCCATGCTGGGGCACCTGCAGGTGCACCGCCGGGGCTACGTCGCCTCCATCGATAATCTGCCGCTCAATCTCAACATGACGCCACAGGCGGTGGCCAAGCTCGAGCAGGCGTTGAAGGACAAGGACTGGCTCGTGACCTACTCGCCACGCCTCAAGTTCGGCGCCATGTTCAGCAACTTCACGGAAACGACGAGCATTCGCCTGAACGGCGTCATTCCGGAGCGCGAGGCGGCGGCCATGCCGATGCTGACCGGGCGCGTCGTGCAGGGAAGCGTGGGCAGCGGCCTGCTCGAGCCGGGCAAGGTCCTCATTCCCGAAATCATGGCCCGGGGCATGAAGATCAAGCCGGGCGATACCGTGGTTCTGGTGGCCACCAACCTGGACGGGTCCGTCAACGGCAAGACCTTTACCGTGCAGGGCGTGCTGGGGGATGTGACCGGGCCGGGCGGGCGCGACGGCTACGTGCACATGGACGATGCGCGAGCGCTGCTGCGCATGGCGGAGGCCGAGGTGAGCGAAATCGCTGTGCGGCTGAAGAGCCTCGGGCAGCTGGCGCGGGCGAAGGCCGATCTCACCGGGGCGCTTTCCGAATTCAAGAACCCCCAAGGCCAGCCGGCGCTCGACGTGCACGGCTGGGACCAGCTCTCCCCGTTTGCCAACATCGCCCGCATGATCGACCTGCTGGATGTCTTCGTCCGGGTCATGCTGGTCGGTATCGTGCTGATTTCGGTCATGAACGTGATGATCATGGCGGTGTACGAGCGTATCCGGGAAATCGGCACCATCTCGGCGATCGGCACGCCGCCGCGCCGCATTCTTGCGCTGTTCGTCTCCGAGGGCCTGCTGCTCGCCGTGATCGGCACGCTGATCGGGGCGGTGTTGAGCTACGCGATTGTCTACGCGCTCAATATCTGGCCGGTGACTTTCGTCTTCGGGCGCGAGCAGAACCTGCTGCTCCAGCCCTCGCTCGCGATGGCCGACGTCGGGCTCATCGCCATCGTCGTGCTGGTGGTGGCAACCATCGCCACCCTTCAGCCGGCGTGGAAGGCCGCGCGCATGGACCCAATCATGGCGTTGCGTCATGTCTAGGAATCCGCGATGAACCGACACCCAGTGACCCCGGCGATGAGACGCGTGGCACCGCGTGCATGGCCCGCGATTGTCGCGGCAGCGATGTTCTCGCTCGCCGCTTCGTCCGTTCTTGCACTCGATGGCGACGAGCTGCTGCGCAAGGTGGACCGCAACCTCAACCCCGAGTCCTACGAGATGTACCGCAAGCTCATCAACATCGAGCCGGATGGGCGGAAGAAGGAGTTCGTGCTGTTTTCGGTGAAGAAGGGCCGCGAAAACATCCTTGCGCTGTTTCTCGATCCCCCAAGCGAGAAGGGCCGGGCTACCCTCCGCCTGGGGGACAACATGTGGCTCTACGTCCCCGAAGTGGGAAAGCCGATCCGGATTACGAGCCTGCAGTCCGTGGTCGGGGGCGTGTTCAACAACGCGGACATCCTGAACCTGGACTACAGCGCTGAGTACCGCGCCGAGAATGCGACCGAGGTGCCGGGAGGCTACCTGCTTGAGTTGAAGGCGACGGGCCCCGCGGTCGCCTACGACCGCCTCAAGATGCGCGTCGACCGCGCGACGCTGGTGCCGACGGAGATCGAGGCTTTCGCGGCGAGCGGGCTGCTCATCAAGACGCTGCGCTTCAAGGACATCAAGGACTTCGGCAACGGCATCCGGCGCCCGGCGGTGCTGGAGACCGATAGCCCGCTCTACAAGGGCTACAAGTCGGTCATGATCTACGCCAACATCAAGCCCCGCAAGCTGCCGGACGAGGTCTTCACGCTCAATTACCTGCCGAGGGCCGAAGAGCTGCGCAAATGAGTCTGCGCGACGCGCTCGCGGCCGCCGCGCTGCTGCTCGCGCAGGCATCCGCCGCGTGGGCCGCGGAGTCCTATACGTTCGACGTGTCGGCGTTCGAGAAGAAGCCCTTCGAGCTCGGCGGCTATGTCGAATTCAAGCAGCAGTACTCCGACCTCAACCAGGACGGCGCGATTTATCTCATCAACTTCTACGACGATCCGCGCGATCATCTCAACGAGACCGTCCTCACCCTCAAACCTTCCGGCAAGCTCCGCTACGGCAACGCGAGCCTCAATTTCAGGGCGCATCTCGAGGGCAGCTGGGAGACGCGCGAAACCGACTGGCTCGCCCGCTTCGACGAGTTCTACGGATCGTACAAGCCCGATCCGGGGCTGACCCTCGACGCGGGCAAGATCGCGCTGAAATGGGGCAAGGGCTATGCGTGGAACCCGATCGCGTTTCTCGAACGGGTGAAGGACCCCAACGACCCGGAGCTTGCGCGCGAGGGCTTCGGGATGGCTTTGGCCGACGTCATCCGCAACTTCGATGGGCCGCTGCGCACCGTCGCGTTCACTCCCGTGGTGGTCCCGGCGAGCGAGAACATCAACTCGGACTTCGGCACCGGCGACCACATCAATGTCGCGGCCAAGCTCTACTTGCTCTATTACGACACCGACATCGACTTCGCGTTTCTTTCAAACGGCAGCCGCAGCCGCCGCTACGGCTTCGACTTCTCGCGCAACCTCGCGACCAACCTCGAGATCCACGGCGAATGGGCGCACATCGAGGACACCCAGCGCTCGGTGGCGACGGCGTCCGGCAGCACCACCGTCGTGCGGGACGATGCCCAGAGCTACCTGCTCGGCCTGCGCTATCTCTCGGCGCGGGACACGACCACCATACTGGAGTACTACCGCAACGGCCCGGGCCTGACCGAAACGGAGATGCAGAACTTCGTGCAGTTCGTGGACAACGCCTATGCGCAGTTTCTGGCAACCGGGGACGATACGCTGCTCAGAAGGGCGCGCAGCGTTGCGCCGGGCGGGTACGCCAGGCCGAACCCCGGCCGGAACTATTTCTACCTGCGGGTCACGCAGAAGGAGCCCTTCGACATCCTCTATTTCACGCCCGCGATCACGGCGATTGCGAACGTCGACGACGGCAGCACCTCGATCACGCCCGAGCTACTCTACACCGGCTTCAAGAACATCGAGCTGCGGCTCCGCGGCGTCTTTCTGAGCGGCGGCGCCGGCACGGAATTCGGCGAGCGGCAGATTTCGAGCCGCATCGAGTTCCGGGCGCGGTTGTACTTCTAGTCAGGGGTACCCGTGGGAACAATCCGCTGGATGCTCGCCGTTTCGGCGGCGGTGCTCGCCGTAGGCTGCTCGTCTGCCCGCTACGACGTCCCGCGGCCCGACTCTCACGCGATCGATCGCCCGGAGGAGACTTTCCTCGGGCGCACTCTCGCTCCGCAGCTCGCGGCGACGCCCGGCTCGTCCGGCTTTCATCTGCTGGTATCGGGGCAGGAGGCATTCCTCACCCGCGCTGCCCTGGCGGAAGCGGCCGAGCGCACGCTCGATCTCCAGTATTACATCGTCGGGGAAGACGCGACGGCGACGCTGCTGCTCTACCGGGCGCTGCGCGCGGCGCAGCGCGGCGTGCGGGTGCGCCTGCTGATCGACGACATGTACGCGGTAGGGCGCGATTTCGATCTCGCCACCCTCGCGGCGCATCCGAACGTGCAGGTGAGGGTGTTTAATCCGTTCCTGCGCCGCGGCGCGCTGGGGATCTCCCATTTGCTGGAATACCTCGGCGACAGCGCCCGCCTCACCCGGCGCATGCACAACAAGCTGTGGATCGCCGATAACGCGGCCGCCGTGATCGGCGGGCGCAACCTCGGCGACGCCTACTTCAACGTGGGTGAAGTGAGCGATTTTGCCGATCTCGACCTGTTGACTGCCGGGCCCGTCGTGGCGGAGGTCTCGCGCAGTTTCGATGACTACTGGAACAGCGAATGGGCCGTGCCGATCACCGCGTTCCTGGGCGAGCTGCCGGCAGGCGCGGAGCTGGAGCTGGTGCTGTCGCAGATGGCGGCACGAGCCGATCGCTTTCGCGAAACGGAGTATGCACAGACGCTGCGCGCGACGGACCTCGGGCGCCTGGTACGCAGCGGGCAATTCCCGCTCGTTGCAGCCCGCGCGAGCGCCCTCTACGACGAGCCCGCGAAAATCGAGGGCGGACCGGCCGAGACCCGGGGCAAGATTGTTTCGGTCCTGCGCCCGCTCATCGAGGGCGCACAGCGGGAGGTGATACTGATCTCGCCCTGGCTTATTCCGAGCGAGCCCGGCATGGGGGTGCTGTGCACGCTCGCGCGGCGCGGAGTGCGCGTGAGGGTGCTTGTCAATTCCCTGGCGGCCCAGGATCCCCCGATCGTGCACTCAAGTTACGCGCGCTACCGGCCCCGGCTGCTCGCGTGCGGCGTGGAATTGCATGAACACCGGCCGAGCGCTGCCTTCCCCGGTGGCGCGCGGCCCGGGCTTTCCTCGGGAGCGACCCTGCACGCCAAGGCGGTCGTCGTGGACCGCAAATCCATGCTCATCGGCTCGATGAACCTCGATCCGCGCTCACGGGTGCTGGATACCGAGGTCGCCGTGTCGATCGAGAGCGCGCCGCTGGGCGGGCAGCTCGGCACGCTGTTCGATGAAGCGGCGTCCCTCGATCAGGCTTTTCGCGTCGAGCTGACCGAGCCCGGCAACGAAAATGCGCCGCTTTCGTGGACCGGCCGCGAGGAGGGCAAGCTGGTGCGCTACGCGAGCGAGCCGCTCGCGAGTTGGTGGCGGCGTTTCTTCGCCAGCGTGCTCGGCGCGCTGGCGCCGGAAGAAATGCTTTGAATCGCCGAGCTCGCCTGCTCGGCCATTCCTCCGCCCTGGTCGACCTATGTCAAGGTCGGAGCAGCCCGCGGTGGCGGCGCAGTTCGATGCAATGACGGTGAAGGTGGCGGATCGGTTGTTTCCTAATCTGCAACGACAATATCCAGCCGCGACCCGCATGCGACCAATGATTGCCGCCCGCCATCGGGAGCAGGCGTCGTCAATACCGGCGCGAAGCCTCCGCCCGCGGTGCGGAGGTTGGTGGTCTGTCCCTGGTAGATGCGCGCCGCGAGCAGCTGCACCTGCCTGTCGTAGACGTAGTTGCGCACGTCGGACTTCATGCTGGATTCGGGCCCGATTCGCCGCTCGCCGGGCGGCACGAGTTCCTGCGCCACGTACTGCCCGCCGAGGATCTCCGTCCAGACGCGCCGGGTGAGCTTGTCGCCGCGGTAGGCGGCTTTGCTCCCGAAGCCCGTGGCCGGCTTGAAGAAAAGGTCGCGCCGCGCGGCCCACAGGCGGTCGGAATCCGATGCGCTGACCATTTCGGTGCGGGCGACACCGCGCAGCAGCGTTTCCAGCGTGGATTCGCCCACTCCCCACGAGCGCAAACGCGAGGGGTCGGTCAGCAGGCTCAGATTGCGCTTGTCGGCGTGGATCGCGTGGGCTCTCGGGTGGGGCGTCACCACGGCGGCGCGGGCGAGGTAGGCGTCGCGCAGTGCCGCATGCGCGGGGGCGTCCAGCGAGAAGTCGGTGAGTCGGTTGTAGACGAGGTCGATCGGCCCGCGCGCGTCGCGCAGCACGCCGCCCGCAAACGAAAGTTCCACGGGGTCGAGGACCGCCGCCTCGATGCCAAAGCGGCGGAAAAGCTGCGCAAATAGCAGAAACTCGGGGTAGAGGAACTGCTGCTCCGGGGCGTCGTCAACGATGGCGATGCGCCTGGGCAATCCGCTGCGGCCAGCGCTTCGCCATTCCGCCACGAACATTTCGAAAAATGTCCGCTCCAGGTCGGCAGCGGGAACGGGGCCGGTGACCAGCGATTCGATGTCCTCGCAGCATGCGCGCTGCGCGCGGGCGAGTATCGTGTTGAGCAGCGCCCCGCCGGCATTGGTGTTGATTTCGATCAACCGCGGCCCGTCCGCGCCGAGGTGGAAGTCGTAGCCCATGAATGCGCCGGGCGTGCCGGGATCGAAGCGCGCGATCGCGGGCGCCCATTCAAGCGTTGCCTCACGGTAGGCGGGGAGGGCGGCCACCGACTCCACCGCGTGAATCACGTCGGCCATCGCGTCCACGTGCCGGCGCGAGACGAAAACGGGCAGCGCCGCGAACAGGTGCGGGCAGCGCTCCTCGATCAGCCGGTGCAGCCCGTGCGCGGCAGGGTCGGCCTCGATCGCGCGGCGCAGCGCGTCGGCATCCAGGCTGACGCAGAAGCAGTCCCGGTTGAGCGTCTCGATCATCGGGCGCCTCGTTCGTACCACGGCTGCGTTGCGTTGACGATCCTCACGACCGAAAGCATCACCGGAACCTCCACCAGCACGCCGACCACGGTCGCGAGCGCGGCGCCCGAGTCGAAGCCGAACAGGCTGATCGCGGCCGCCACCGCAAGCTCGAAGAAATTGCTGGCGCCGATGAGCGCCGACGGGCCCGCGACACTATGAGCGACCCGAAGCCGGCGATTGACGAGATACGCCAGCGCCGAATTGAAGTAGACCTGGATCACGATCGGGACCGCGAGCATCGCGATAATCAGCGGCTGCGCGAGGATCTGCTCGCCCTGGAAGGCGAACAGGAGCACCAGCGTGGCGAGCAGCGCCACGACCGAAAACGGCTGGATGCGGGCGAGCGCCGCGTCGAGCCGTGGCTGGCCGCCCCGTAACAGCGCCCGGCGCCAGGCTTGCGCGATGATCACCGGTACCACGATGTAGAGGCCGACGGACACGAATAAGGTGTCCCAGGGCACCGTGATGGCCGACAGCCCGAGCAGCAGGCCAACGATCGGCGCGAACGCGACGATCATGATCGCGTCGTTGAGCGCAACCTGGCTCAGGGTGAAGTAGGGGTCGCCCCGGGTCAGCTGGCTCCACACGAACACCATCGCGGTGCACGGGGCCGCGGCAAGCAGGATGAGCCCCGCCACGTAGCTGTCAATCTGGCCCGCCGGAAGGTAGGGAGCGAACAGGTGCCGCAGGAACAGCCAGGCGAGCAGCGCCATGGAAAAAGGTTTCACCAGCCAATTGACGGCGAGCGTCACGCCGATGCCGCGCCAGTGCCGGCGCACCTGGCCAATCGCGGTGAAGTCGATGCGCAGCAGCATCGGGATGATCATGATCCAGATGAGCAGCCCGACCGGGATGTTGACCCGCGCGACTTCCATGCGCCCCAACGCCTGAAAGGGGGCGGGCAGCCACTGGCCGAGCGCGATGCCCGCGACAATGCACAGGAATACCCACAGCGAGAGCCAACGCTCGAAAAATCCGAGGGCGGGCCTCGCGGCCGCGAGGGTGGCGGTGCCAGTCTGCACGCTCATCGTGCTTTCTCCCCGGCGCCGCTCCGGCCGATTTCGTCGAGCTTGCTTTTCAGGACCAGCCGATCGAGCTTGTCGAGCGGCAGATTCAAGAGCAGATTGATACGGGTGGAGAGCACGGCGAACGTGCGCAGGAACGCCTGTCGCTTCTCGGCGTCGGCACCTTCCACTCTCGCGGGATCATCCACCCCCCAGTGAGCGGTGACCGGCTGGCCCGACCAGACGGGGCAGACCTCGCCGGCCGCCTGATCGCACACGGTGAACACGAAATGCATGCGGGGCGCGCCCGGCCGCGCGAACTCGTCCCAGCTTTTCGAGCGCAGGTTGGCGGTGTCGATCCGGTTTCTTTCCAGGATCTCCAGCGCGAAGGGGTTGACCTTGCCGGTGGGGTGGCTTCCGGCGCTGTAGGCGGTGAAGAGCCTGCGGCCACGGGCGTTCAGGTACGCCTCGGCCAGGATTGAGCGCGCCGAATTGCCGGTGCAGAGGAACAGCACGTTGAAGGCATTCATCCGGGTTCTGCCGGGTCACGCGCTGCGGCGCAGGCGTCGAGCCGGGGCGCACGACTTTCCGCCACAGCAGTTGTCCGTGAGAAACTCGACGAGCCCGTTCATGTTCTGGAAGTCCGCGGAATAAATGACGTAGCGCCCGTCCTGGCGGCTGGACGCCAATCCGGATCGCGCGAGGTGCGCGAGGTGAAACGAGAGCGTCGCCGGCGGTAGCTCCAGCTTTTCCCCGATGACTCCCGCAGAAAGCCCGCCGGGACCCGCCTGCACGAGCAACCGGAAGATCGCCAGCCGCTTGTCATGGGCGAGTGCGCTCAATGCCTGGACGGCAGGTATTGTTTCCATATTTCTAGAATAATGGAAATATAGGAGCCGCGTCAACCGCTCACTGGCCCGATTTTTAGGCCGCGACCTTGAGATTAAGCATCATGCCGCCGTCCTCGTGCTCGAGGTTGTGGCAGTGGACCATGTAGACCTGGTCGCCGAGGAACGGGTGCGAGAAATCGGTGACGATGCGCACCGTCTCGCCGGGCCACGAGAGCACCGTGTCCTTCCAGCCGAGATCGGAAGCGGTCACCCCGCGTTCGTCCACCGCGAGGCGCCGCACCTGCTCCGGGCTGCCCTCGCGGCCAATGACGCGGAACTGAAAGCCATGAATGTGCATCGGGTGCGGCATGCTCGCCGCTGCGTTACGCACTTCCCACGCCTCGACGCTGCCGCGCCTCACGACGATCGGGGTCGCGCTGGCGTTGTACGTCAGCCCGTTGATGCGCCAGACCCTTTTCCTCTGGTCGAGAGTAATGACGCGCGGTGTCGCGGCCGGCTCCGGCACCGGACCGATGCGCGACAGCGTCTGCGGCACCGCCCGGTCGTACGCGACTTTCGTGCTGACGAGGATGCTCATGATCTCGGCCTCGGCGCCGTCCGGCAGCATGCCATGGGCGGCGTGTCCACCGTGGGCGTCCCCGGCGGTACCGGCCTCGTGGTGCATGGGATCGAACGGCACGCTCACCAGCGTGACGGCGTCGCCCACGGCGGCCGCGCGCAGGTCGAGCAGCACGTCGAGGCGCTCGCTCGGCGAGAGGAACGCTTCGGTCACCGAGCGCGGCCGGTCGAGCAGCCCGCCATCGCCGCCGATCACGTGAAAATCGAGCAGGCGCTCGCCGTGGCGGAAGGCGAGGCGATAGATGCGCGCGTTCGAGCCGTTGAGGATGCGGAAGCGGTGGATGCGCGTCGCCGCGCGAAAATGCGGCCGCGGCGTGAGGTTCACCAGGACCTCGCCGCCGAGGTGTCCCTGAAACCGCTCTTCGCGGGAGGGCGTGAATACGAGTCGGCCTTCACCGTCGAAGCGCCGGTCCTGGATGACGAGAGGCACGTCGTTTACGCCGAACGCCAGGTCGAGCGCCTTCTGGAGCGCGGTCTCCTCGTCGTCTTCCACGATGAACAGGCCGGCGAGCCCGTGATAGACCTGCTTGCCGGTCAGGTGGTGTGGATGGGGGTGGTACCAATAGGTACCCGCACGGTTGGCGACGGAGTAGATATAGTCGTAGGTCGCGCCGCCCGGCACGGCGTAATGGGGGTGGCCGTCGTTGTTGCTGTCCACTTTCAGCCCGTGCCAGTGGATGATGCTAGTTTCCTCCAGCGCGTTCCAGAATTTGATGCGCAGCTGCGCGCCCGTTCGCACCCGGAGCGCCGGATTGAGGAGCGTCCGACCCTGGTGCTCGACCTCGTAGGCGAGCATCGGCGCCGGTTTCCCCGGCAGCAGGGCGTGGCGCACCGGTTTCGCGACCATGGTGAATGCGTCGGCCGCATCGTGGACGCCGTACAGGCCCTCCGTTCCGGGCAGCCGGAGGGCGTTGGGAAACGCCTCGCTCGACGGTGGCACCGGCTCGACGTGCGCCGCATGGTCCGCTTGCTCGTCACGGACGCTGCGCCACCAAAAGTATCCGGCCGCGCCCGCGGCAGCTGCCGCCCCCGCGGCGACAACGATCCTTCTGCGGTTAATGGATTTCACCGGCGCAGCGCTTCACTCAACGGGCAGGCCGGCGACCTTCCATTCCGGAAACCCGGTTTCCAGGCGCCGTGCCTTGAGCCCGTGCTTGCGCAATGTTGCGACCGCTTCGAACGACAGGACGCAGAACGGACCTCGACAATAGGCCACGATTTCCCGGCCGCGCGGCAGCTGGGCGAGATGCTCGTCGATCTGCGAAAGCGGTACGTTGATCGCACCCGGGAGGTGGCCCGCCGCATATTCCTCGGGTGGGCGCACGTCCACCACGGTCACGATCCCTTCTCGCAGGCGTCCGGCCAGTTCGGCGACGGACACCGGCTCGAAGCTGTCCTTCGCATCCAGGTACTCGTGCACGAGCCTCGTCACCTCGGCGACGTTGTGCTGCGCCACTTCCTGAAGGGCCGCGAGCAGCTTGATGACACCGCCCCCCGACACGCTGTAATGGACGAACAATCCCGCTTTCCTGGACTGCACGAGGCCTGCCTGACGGAGGACCTGAAGGTGGCGCGAGGTATTCGCGACCGATAGGCCGGAAAGCTTCGCCAGCGCATCCACGCTGCGCTCTCCTTGAGCTAAAAACTCCAATAATTCAAGGCGGTTTCCGCTCGCCAGCGCCTGGCTCACGCGAGCGAACTGGGCGAAGAGTAGCGCCTTGACGGCTTTCTGCGACACCCGATCTCCCTCACTTCTGACCATATTCAACTAATCAATTGAATAGTATACTAAGCATTAAGCTACTTGGGCGATACCCGATTTCGCTGCGTTCATGGAAACCCTACGCGCTCTGTTGGAACACGAACCCATAGTGCGGTTCGCCATCTTCTTGGCCGTGTTCCTGACCATGGCCGCATGGGAGATCGGCGCCCCGCGCCGCCCGCTCGCGGCGTCCAGGAGCCGGCGCTGGATCGCGAATTTGGGAATTCTAATCGTTAATACGGTACTGGTCCGCGCGCTCTTCCCCGCCGCGGCGGTGGGGATAGCAATTTACGCGGAGGAGCGCGGCGCCGGGCTGCTGCACGCAATCGACCTGGCTGCGGGCCTTAAGATCGTGCTGGCCCTGCTGGCGCTCGATCTCGCGATCTATCTGCAGCACGTCGTGTTCCACGCGGTGCCGCTGCTGTGGCGATTGCACCGTGCGCACCACGCGGACCTCGAGATCGACGTCACGACGGGCACGCGCTTCCATCCGGTCGAGATGCTGCTGTCGATGGGGATCAAGGCTGCGGCGATCCTGGTGATCGGGGCTCCCGTGCTCGCCGTCCTCATATTCGAGATCGCGCTCAACGCAACCTCGATGTTCAATCACTCGAACGTCCGCCTGCCGCGTCGGCTCGACACCGTATTGCGATGGTTCCTGGTCACGCCCGATATGCATCGGGTGCACCACTCGATCCGGCGGGAGGAAACCAACCGGAATTTCGGCTTCAACCTTCCGTGGTGGGACCGGCTGTTCGGAACGTATCAGCGCCAGCCGCGCGACGGCCACCAGCGGATGACCATCGGAATACCGGAATTCCGCGACGCGGCCAGCTGCACGACCTTTTCCGGGATATTGGCGCTGCCCTTCATCAGGCTGCGCAGCGACACGGATGGCGCGAGCGACCGTCTCGACCATGGGGCGGGGCCGGCACGATGAAGATCCTTCTATTGCTGAACGACGCGCCGTACGCCGTTTGGGCGGACAAGGTGATCGTCTTCTGAATGGCGCCCGCGGCCGCAGCTCGTCACTTCTCGAGTGCGCACGTCCGGAACCCCGCAAACACATCGTAGCGCTCGGGCGTATAGAAATTGCGCCACGTGTTGCGGATGAGGCGGCGCGTCGTCGCGAAGCTGCCGCCGCGCAGGACTTTGTGGGTGCCGAACCAAGGCTCGGAGT
This sequence comes from Burkholderiales bacterium, assembly GCA_036397875.1. Taxonomy (GTDB): domain Bacteria; phylum Pseudomonadota; class Gammaproteobacteria; order Burkholderiales; family SG8-41; genus SG8-41. The sequence goes on along the minus strand of DASWIC010000099.1, from coordinate 5,169 downwards.
ACTCCTGGTAGGGATCGACGACGAACCCGGGATAAGGGCCGAATGTGCTTGCCGTCCACTCCCAGACATTGCCGATCATCTGCCGGCAACCGGATGCAGCATCGCCGGCCGGATAGGCCTCGACGGGAGCGACCCCTGCGCATTCGAGACGGGCGTGGGCTGCGTCCGGCAACTGGCTACCCCAGGGGTAGTGTCTCTTTTCACCGGCGCGGGGATTCCACGCGGCAGCGTATTCCCATTCCGCTTCCGTCGGCAGGCGGCGGTTGGCGTAGCGGCAATAGGCCTGCGCCTCGTGCCAGCTCACATGAATGACCGGCAGGTCCGGCTTCAGCGCGACGACGTGGTCGAACCACCGTTGCGCCCACGCGCCATCCGAGCCGATCCAGTACTTCGGCGCGCGCAGATTCTCGCGCGATTTCCACGCCCAGCCTTCCTCGCTCCACCATTCCCGGCGCGAGTAGCCGCCCACCCGCACGAACTCCGCGTAATCCGGGTTGGTGACCGCGGTCCGGGAAATTTGGAAGGGCTGAAGCACCACGTCATGCGCCCACTTCTCGTTGTCGAATACGAAGTCGCCACCGGGGGACGCCCCGAGCTGGAATGCGCCGCCGGGAAGCGCGACGTCTCCGGAGGCGAGGGGGCTCGATGCCGCGGAGATTTCGCTGTCCTCGAGAGGATCGTTGTAACCCAGGGTCTGGCGCGTGTAGTGAAAGGCCTCGGCGTGCATGTCTTCGTGGAACGCCGCGAGCTGAGCATAATAGTGTAGCTCGCGATTTTCCGGCTCCCGCTCCAGACGCAGAAGCACGCGCTCCAGCACCGCGGTCTGGTAGGCGCGGGTCGCCTTCGAATCGGGGAGCGGAAGGCCCCAGCGCGTGTCGTGCGCGACCTTGGCGGAGTCATACAGCGCATCCGCGCCGGGCAGGATGGAATCCGCAACCTGCGATTCGCCGCGGCGCCTCAGGCACCAGTACTCCTGGAACCAGGCCACGTGGCCCAGCTCCCACAGCGGGGGATTGACGATTTCGAGCTTCGGGCCGAGCAGCCGCTCCCCCTCGAGATCGGCGGTGATTCGCGTAAGATGCTCGCGGCTGGCGCGCAGCCCGCCGGCGAGAAGTCCGGGGTTCATCATGCCGGAGTCTAGAATAACCGCCGGAATATGAAAATCGCCATTACCGTTCCACCCTCAGCGGTTCCCCGCAGCGGCAACCGGCACACCGCCGCGCGCTGGGCGCGCTATCTGCGCGGCATGAGGCACCGGGTGCGGGTCATGACGGAATGGCGGGGAGGCAAGGACGACCTGCTGCTCGCGCTGCACGCCTACAAGAGCTTCCCCTCGATTTGCAGGTTCCATGAACGGCGGCCGGACGCTCCGTTGGTCGTCGCGCTGACCGGCACCGATCTCTACCGGGACATCCAAAAGCACGCCGAGGCGAGACAATCGCTCGGCCTGGCAACCCGGCTCGCGGTTTTGCAGGAAGAGGGCCTGCGGGAACTGAGCCCGTATCTGAGACAGAAGACCCGCGTCGTCTACCAGTCCTCGGACGTGAAGCTCAAGCACGCGCCGGACCGGTCGCGCTTCCGCATCGCGGTCATCGGCCACCTGCGGGGCGAGAAGGACCCGTTCCGCGCCGTGATGGCCCTGCGCCGCATCGGGCGCTCCGCTCCCATCGAGGTCCTGCAGATCGGCGCAGCGCTGGATCGGGAGATGCGGGCGCGATGCAGCGCCTGGATGAAGCTCGAGCGCCGCTACCGATGGCTCGGCAGCGTGACCCATGACCGCGCGATGCGCTGGCTCGCCTCGAGCCACGTGCTGGTGGTGAGCTCGGTCATGGAGGGCGGCGCCAACGTCATCTGCGAGGCGGCGCGCATCGGCGTTCCGGTGCTGGCGTCCCGCGTTCCGGGCAACGTGGGCATGCTGGGCCGCGACTATCCAGGCTATTTCCCGTTGTTCGACGACAGGGCCTTGGCGCGGCTGATCGAGCGCTGCCGTACGGACCCCTCGTTCTACCGGAAGCTGCGGGACCGCGTGCGGCAGAGGCGCTCGTCGTTTGCGCCGTCCGCGGAGCGCGCGGCGCTGAAGCGCCTGCTGGAAGGATTGCGGGCGCGCGCGAAGCGCTAGGCGTCTTCGAACAGCTCGCCGAACAGTTCCGTCACTTTTTCCTTCGCCGCTGCGAGAGCCTTTCGCCCCTTGGCGGTGATCCGGTAATTGCGGCGCATCCTGCCCACGACGATGCGTGAGGTGGAGCGCAGGTATCCCGCTTCTTCCAGGGAATGGAGCATCGGATAGAGCGTTCCTGCGCTCAGTTTGTAGCCGTGGCGTCCGAGTTCCTCGATGATGCCCAGGCCGAACACCGGCTCCCGGCTCGCGTGATGCAGGATGTGCAGGCGGATGAGACCGCCGTAAAGATCGGCGTCTTTCATGCTGGCAGCGCCCTCAGTTCGGGCCCTGCGCCAGCCGGATCGCGACGCCTCCCATGGCGGTCAGGACGACCACGAGCCACGCGGGCAGCTTCCAGAACATGAGCAACACGAACCCAGCGAGCGCAAGCCCGAAGTCGGCCGCGGAGCGGATCGCATTCGTCCAGACCGGGTCATAGAGAAAGGCGAGAAGCATGCCGACGACCGCCGCGTTGACTCCGGTCAGTGCCGCGCGCATCGGGCGAAATCGTCTCAAAGCATCCCAGAACGGCAGCGGCCCGATGACGAGCAGAAACGACGAGGCAAAAATGCCGGCGAGACAGATGAGGGCGCCGGCCCATCCATTGGGCGGCACCGCCGAGACCGTGCCCAGGTAAGCCGCAAGAGTGAAAAGGGGGCCCGGGACGGCCTGCGCCGCGCCGTAACCCGCAAAGAACGCTTCGTTGGATACCCAGCCCGGGGGGCCCACCTCGGCCTGCAACAGCGGCAGCACGACGTTACCGCCGCCGAACACCAGCGATCCGGCGCGGTAGAAGCTGTCCAGCAATGCCAGCGTCTGCGACGAAGGAAATGCCGCTCGCAGTGCGGGCAGCGCGATGAGCAGTCCGAAAAACAGCGCCAGCGCTGTGACGGCGGCTGTGCGGCTGACGTTCGCGGCAATCGCGGCGTGCTCTTCGTCGACTTTTGCCTTGAGCAGCAGCCAGCCCGCGAGGCCGCCGGCGACGATGGCCCCGATGAACCCCAGCGGCGTTGGCCAGATCAGGACGACGATGGCGGCCAGCGCGGCGAGCGTCACGCGCGGTGCGTCCGGGGTCAGGTTGCGGGCCATGCCCCAGACTGCCTGCGCCACGACCGGCACTGCGACCACCAGCAGGCCATGGAGCCAGCCGAGGTCCATCCGGTCGCCGAGTGCGACGATGCCGAAGCCGAAGAGGATCAGCGCCAGCGCGGACGGGAAGGTGAAGCCGAGCCATGCCGCAAACGCTCCGGGCAGCCCGGCCTGCGACAGGCCGATGCCAATGCCCACCTTGCTGCTGGCCGGGCCCGGCGTGAACTGGCACAGGGCGACAAGATCGGCGTACGATTTGTCGCTGATCCACTGACGGCGGTTGACAAATTCCTCGCGAAAGTAGCCGAGATGGGCGATCGGTCCCCCGAACGAGGTCAATCCGAGCCTGAGGAAAACGGCAAACACGCTCAGCACAGATGCGGATCTGGCGGTGGCTTGGTGCGCGGGTTCTCCGGGATTCGGCATATCATCCTCTTCCAAATCGTGGGCTACAGATATCGATAACCGATATCGATAGCCGATATATTATCACCCTAGTCGGCGCGCGTGGATCTTGCGCCGACTGTGGCGCCCGATTCAGTGTCGGTGGCGGTGATGAAGGTCCGGCAGGTGCGGGTGAGCGTGCCGCATTGGCTCGTGCACGTGCTCGTGGACGTGAGGCTCGGGCCCTTCGTCGCCGCGATGCGCGTGCTGGTGGTGCTCGTCGTGGACGTGGCGGTGGTTGTGGGCCATGTGCTCGTGCGTGTGCTCGTGCCCGTGCCGTTCCGTCAGCACGAGCGAGGTCGCGATCGCCATCAGGGCGGCGGCGACGACGAGACCGGCCGTGACCGGCTCGCCGAGCAGCGGCACGGCGAGCGCCGCGCCGATGAAGGGAGCGGTGCTGAAATGCGCCGCGGTCCGTGCCGCGCCCAGGTGCCGCAACGCATAGATGAAGAGCACGAGGCTCGCGCCGTATGCGACGAAGCCCAGAACGAGCGCGCCCGCGCCGACACTGAAGGCGGGAAATGCGCCCCCGAGCGCGAGGCCGAGCGCGAGATTGAAACTCCCGGCGGCAAGTCCCTTGGCCATGGCCGTAGCGACGGGGTCGGCACCGGCAACTTTTCGGGTCAGGTTGTTGTCGAGGGCCCAGCATAAACAGGCGCCGACAATCGCCAGAGACTGCGGAGAAAACGCGATTGGCGCCGTCGGATCGTATGCCAGCACGAAGCCGCCCGCGAGCATGACAAGCGCCGCCAGCCACACGCGGCCGCCGACCGTTTCGCGAAACAGAAAAGCGGCGACGAGCGCGGTTAATACGCCCTCGAAGTTCAGCAACAGCGCGGTCTCGGCGGCGCCGCTTATCGAGAGGCCCCACAGGAGCAGCACCGGCGCCGCGACGCCGCCGGCGAGAATCGCGCCGGCGAGCCATCCCCAATCGCGCCCGGCGAGAGACGCCTCGCGGGGACGCTCGCTCCGGCCTCGCGCGAGCCACAGCAGCGCGAGCCCCATGCCGCTGCCGAGATAGAGCAAGCCCGCAAGCACCACGGGGGAAGTTTCCTCGAGCAGGAGCTTGGCGAGCGGCGTGCTCGCACCGAAGAGCGCCGCCGCCGCAAGCGCCAGGAACGCATAACGCTGAAGCGACAAATCGATCACGCGCTGTACCGATGGCGGAGCAATACCTAGGCCGCTTCGCGCGGGCCGAAGTAGATGATGGCCATACCGGCGAGCGTCACCGCGCCGCCGACGAGGTCCCAGCGATCCGGAACGATGCGCTGGACCAGGAAGAGCCACGCGAGCGCGACCACGATATAGATGCCCCCGTACGCGGCGTAAGTGCGGCCGGCCGCGTGCGGATGCAGCGTGAGCAACCAGACGAACGCGGCGAGGGCGGCAGCCGCCGGAACCAGCAACAATATCGAACCGTCGCGCTTAAGCCAGAGGTAGGGCAGATAACAGCCGACTATTTCCGCGATCGCGGTTAC
>DASWIC010000098.1:0-2259 GCA_036397875.1 Burkholderiales bacterium | reverse complement strand
CGGCGGCGCGAAGCCCAACTACGACGCGGCGAGCGTGGATGCCGCCGCGCGGAGCCTGGCGGAGGCGGGGGTACCCGCGCGCCTGATGATCGATTTCAGCCACGGCAACTCGAGCAAGAAGCCGGAGAAGCAGGTCGACGTGGCGCGCGACGTGGCGGACCAGATTGCCGGGGGCGAATCGCGCATCTTCGGCATCATGGCGGAGAGCCACCTCAAGGCGGGCCGGCAGGACCTCCTTCCGGGCAAGGAGCTCGTCTACGGCATGAGCATCACCGACGGCTGCATCGGCTGGGAGGACAGCAGGAAGGTCCTCGGCGTGCTTGCGGACGCAGTGAGCCAGCGGCGGCTGAAGGCGCAGCGGGCCGAGTGACCGTGATGACCGGGGGAAATTAGCGGGAACGCCGCCGCTGTAATATAGTGGCGTGAAACGAGGCCGTATTAGAGGGGGGAACGGGACGGCGACATGGCGCAGATCGATTTCGATGCCACCAATCCCGGGAGGGCCTCGCTGCAGTCGCTGGAGCGCGTCGGCAAGGGCACGGCGATCGCCAACGAGATCTTCGGCCTGGTGGGCCGGTCGCTGTTCTTCGCCGAATTCTCGCGCGAGGACATCTCGATTCTCGCCGGCTACATGGATGTCTACCGCGCGCAGGCGGGCGAGACCATCATCCGCGAGGACGAGGGCGGGGATTTCATGCTCCTCATCATCGAGGGCTCGGTGGACATCTTCAAGAGGGGCATGCGCGCCGGGCAGCAGCACATGACCAGCGTCGGCCCGGGCATGACGCTGGGCGAAATGTCCATGATCGACGGCGAGCCGCGCTTCGCGACCTGCGTCGCCACCGAAACCACCGTGTTCGCGGTGCTCCACCGCGACGACATGGCCAAGATCATCCTCGACCATCCCAGCCTCGGCTCGAAGGTGCTGGTAAAGCTCGTGTCGATGCTGTCGTCACGCCTGCGCCAGACCAGCGCGCGGCTGCTGCAGCACATGGAGCGCGGCATCATGGTGTGAGGGCCCCGGGGGATCAGGGCCCTTCGACGCCGCTCAGGAGTAGCTCGCCGTTTCGCTTCGCATCCGTCTGCGTTTTCTCGCGTTTACCTCCGGCTTGCTCGTCGCGGGCGCGGCGTTCGCGCAGGCGGTTTCCGTTGTCGATGACCGCGGCAGAAAAATAACGCTCGCGGCACCGGCGCAGCGCGTCGTCGCGCTCGCGCCGAGCCTGGCCGAGCTCGCCTTCGCCGCGGGCGCGGGCGGGCAGCTCGTCGGCGTCGCGCGCTTCAGCGATTTCCCGCCGGCCGCGCGCGAGATCCCGCAGGTGGGCGACGCCGCCCGCGTGGATTACGAGCGGGTAGTGGCGCTCAAGCCCGATCTCATTTTGGCCTGGAAGAGCGGCAATTCCGCCGCCGACGTCGGCAGGCTCGAGAGCCTCGGTTACCCGGCATTCGTGAGCGAGCCGGCGCGGCTTGCGGACATCCCGCGCCTGCTGCACGCGATCGGCGCGCTGGCCGGCACGGGGCCTGCCGCGGCCAAGGCGGCGGGGGAGTTCGAGCGGGAGATCCATGCGCTGCGCGGCCGCTACTCAACGGCGCGCAAGGTGAGGGTGTTCTACCTGATCTGGCACCGGCCGCTGCTGACCGTGAATGGCGCGCACATGATCAGCGACGTGATTGCGCTGTGCGGCGGCGAAAACGTCTTCGCGGACCTCGCCCAGCTGACGCCCAATGTCTCGCTGGAAGCGGTGATCGCGGCAAAGCCCGAGGTGGTCCTCGGCGGCGGCTCGACGGGCGGGGAGCAGGAATTCGCCGTCCGCTGGCGTGAGACGGCAGTGGCGCCGCTGCGCGGGTTACCGGCCTTCCATATTAATCCCGACCACATCCAGCGCCAGACGCCGCGCATCGTGGAAGGGGCGAAAGCCGTGTGCTCCGCGCTGGAAGAGGTGCGACGGACCCGCAGATAATCGTTGCTCTGCGCGGCTCAACCCTTATTTGCGAAATTCGCCGCGTCCTCGCGGATATTGCTTTTCCCACTCGCGCCCGTTAAAGGGCTCGACCGACATTTCTTCGACGGTTCCGGGGTCGAGGCAGCGCGCGTTGACGCTGAACCCGTCCGGGTGCGACCGCGGCACGTAAAAGGACTTGATGCCGCACACCGAGCAGAACAGGTGCTTCGCAACGCCGGTGTTGAAGGTGTAGGAGGTCAACGCCTCGCGGCCGCTCAGAAGCGTGAACCGGTCCGCGGGCACCACCAGGTGCAGGTAG
>DASWIC010000097.1:0-35950 GCA_036397875.1 Burkholderiales bacterium | reverse complement strand
TGCCGATCTTGGCGCCGATGCTGGGCCAGAACGAGAGCCCGATGTCACCCTCGAGCTTCAGCGTGCGCTGGGTCTGTTCCTTCACCGCTTGCACGATTTGCGGCTTGTATTGATTGGGGTCGAACGTGGCAGCGATATAGGCGAGCACGACGCCGATCAGGACGACCAGGCCGCCGAGCACGAATAACGCGTACTGGATGATCTTCATGGCTTTGGACCCTGGTATCGATTGTAACGGCGCGCGGCCGCCTATGCATTAGAACCGAATAGAATAGGCTGGTTTCATACTCAAAAAAGCGAGAGGAGACTATGGAGCACGGAATTGCAGGTTGGAGATCGGTCACCGCGGTATTCGCGTGGCTGCTGCTGGTCCCGGTGGCGTCATTCGCCCAACCCTATCCGTCGAAGCCGGTACGGATAGTGGTTCCCTTTGCGCCAGGCGGCCCCAACGACATTCTCGCGCGGGCCGTCGGCATGAAGCTCTCGGAGAGCCTCGGGCAGCAGGTCATCACCGATAATCGTCCCGGCGGCGGCACGGTGATCGGCACGGAAATCGTGGCGCGCGCGCCCGCGGACGGCTACACGTTGCTGATGGCCTCGACCAGCCACACGGTCAACCCGAAGCTCAGGCGCTCGCTGCCTTTCGACCAGCTCCGGGATTTTACCTACGTCATCCTGATGGCGAAGGCGCCCAATCTGTTGGTCGTACACCCCTCCGTGCCGGTGACATCGGTGAAGGACCTCATCGCACTGGCGCGCGCCAGGCCCGGTGAAGTTGCGTTTGGCTCGGGCGGCAACGGAACCTCCACCCATCTTTCGGGCGAGCTGCTGCGCTCGATGGCGAAGGTCAAGATGATCCATGTGCCCTACAAGGGCGGCGCGCCCGCGACGGTGGATCTCGTGAGCGGACAGATCTCGTGGATGTTCGGCACCTTTCTCACCTCGATCCCTCATATCCGTTCCGGGAGAATACGGGTCATCGCGACCGGGGGGCTCAAGCGCACCCCGGTGCTGCCGGAGGTCCCGGCCATTGCGGAAACGCTGCCCGGCTTCGAGTCGATCGGCTGGTACGGCGTCCTGGCGCCCTCCGGCACGCCGCGCGAGGTCGTCGCGCGTCTCAATGCCGAGATCAACCGCAGCCTGCAGGGGCTGCAGCCGCTGCTGTTGCGCGACGGCGCGGAAGTCGTCGGCGGCACGCCGAAGGAATTTGCCGCCTTTTTCCGCGCGGAAATGGCGAAGTGGGCCGCCGTCATCCAGGAAGCCGGGCTGCAGCCCAACTGACGCGCGGTTTTCGGTCCTTGATTTTGATCGAGACGCGACTACCATACGGCATGGGTATGCGCTCCTGCCCAGCGGCGATGGGAGCAACCAGGTGATGGGTAGATACTCATGCGTATCAACGGGTTAGTCAGAAAATCGGGGGTTCTGTCTGGTGTCGGGCACGGCGTTCGTGGCTTTTGTCACGGGTCCACGCGCTACCGGGTCGCGGCGCGCCTTGCGACTGCTGCAGTGGTGGTGGGATTGGCTTTCGCGGCAACACCGGGGCATGCGGATCCGCGCAGCGAGCTGGCGCAAGCCCGTCACGATCTCGCCATCAGCGAGCAGGTGCTGGCAAGGGTGACCGAGCGTATCGAGGTCGCGCGCCTGGACCCGGCGACAGGGTCCGAGCAGCGCCAGCGCCTCGATGAGTACGTCGCGCGCGTGCGGGAGCTGGTGGCTTCGAATCGCGAGCGAGTCCGGAACCTCGCCCAGGCGGTGGACACCATGCCCAACGCAGCATCGGCATCCCCGGGGGGCAGGAATCCGCCGGTGGCGGCCACCCACGCGGAAGAAGTGGCGGCTCTGGAGAGTAAGCTGGGCGGCTCGCTGGTGGAATTCGATCAGCTTCTGCTTGAGGAGGCGCGCCGCGCCCGGACGCGGAGAGTGGATGGCGGTTCCGGCTCCCCGGGAGGGTCGGGCGGGGGAGCCGTCGGCGCCAATGCGTCGCAAGGAAGCGGCGCCGGATCCAAGACGCCCGGAGCGGCCGGTTCCGGCGACCGCGGCGCGGCCCCGCAGCGATCGGCCGGCACGCCCGGTTCCCCGGGTGGCCCGATCCAGGGCAGCGATCCCGGCACCACCGGCGCCACGGCCGCCATTCCCCCCGATGTCGGCGACGGCAACGACGACGATGTCGTCGCGCGCCAAATTCGCAAAGCGGCCGAATCCGAGCCCGACGCGGAGCTGAGGAAAAAGCTGTGGGACGAGTACCGCAAATACAAGCAAGGCACGAAAGGATGAGCGCGGCGCGGCGCGGGCTCCGGCTGCTCGTCGCGGCGCTCACGCCGATCGGCCTCTTCGGCTGCGCGACCGGGCCCGTCAAGCACAGCGTGGAGCCCACGGAGGCGATCCGCGCCGACCGGGCGTTGGCCGAGGCGGCCCTGCTCGACGTCGGCATTCAGGTGTTCGAGACCGCCGCCATGGCGCCTGCCGCTGCCCGCAAGCGAGGAACGGATCCGAAGATTCTCGAAGCCGAAGCCCGGTTCATTCCTTTCCATCTCAAGAATACCCTGCAGCACACAGGCCAATGGGGCGCGGTGCGAGTCGTTCCCGCGCGCGCCGAGGAAGTGGACGTCAGCGTCTCCGGCAAGCTCCTCGAATCGAACGGCGAGACGCTGAGGGTCGAGGCCAAGGTCGTGGACGCCACCGGCCGCGTGTGGTTCCACCACGAGTACACGGCGGAAGCGACTGAAGAGAGTTACGAAGCACTGGACCGGAAGCGAGACCGCGACCCGTACCAGGACCTCTACCACCAGGTCGCGAACGACATGCTGGCTTACCGCCAGCAGCTCACGGCGAAGGAAATCGCCGCGATCCGCCAGGTCGCCTTGCTGAAATTTGCGCGGAGCGTCGTTCCTTCCGCCTTCGCCACGTACCTCGCGCAGGACGAGCAAGGGGTGTACCAGGTCAGCAAGCTGCCCGCCGACAACGACCCCATGTTCGAGCGCGTGAACCGGATTCGCGCCCGCGAGCACATGTTCATCGACACCGTGAACCTCTACTACGGCAACCTCTACGACGACATGCGGCAGCCTTACGGGCAGTGGCGCAAGTCCTCCCTGCTGGAGCTGAACCAGAAGCGCGACCTGGAGCGCAAGGCCTGGGGCCTTCGCGCGCTGGGCGTGGCAGCGCTTATCGGTGCCGCCGTGGTCGGTGGCAACAGCAATTCGACGATGGGCCAGGCGGCGGGCAACGTATTGATCATCGGCGGAATCGAAACCTTTCGTGCCGGCCATCAATTCGCGAACGACGCGAAGGTCCACGAGGCTGCGCTGAAGGAGCTGGGCGTTTCGTTCAAGGCCGACGTCGCGCCGGTTCTCGACGAGGTCGAAGGCCGCACCCTCAAGCTCTCGGGATCGGTCGACGCGCAGTACGCCGAGTGGCGCAGGACGCTGCGCGAGCTGTTCGCCGCAGAGACCGGCCTGCCGCCGGTGGCGGCGACGCCGCTGCCGGGCACATCACCGGAGCCGGAAAAGAACCGATAAGTCCGGCCGCGCGGCGCCCCATGTCGAGCGCGCAATCAGCTCAGAACGCCTCCAGCAGCGAAACGCCCCCGTCCTCCACGGTCCCCATCGGCGTGCGCACCCGTGCCGTGGTCCCGGGCCGCTGGGTGGCGGTGGCCCTGATCGCCGCGGTTGGCTTGGCGGCGTTGGTCTTCTTCACGCTGCCGACCCGGATCCCGTCCGCGCGCGACGCTGCCCGCCCGGTTGCGGCCCCCGTTCCGCCGCCGCGGGCGGCAAGCCGGACCGGCGACCCGGCGGAAACGGTTCGGCAGCGCCTGCTGGCGGAGGAAGCGGGCGCGCGCTACCGGGCGGGCAGCGAGGCGCTTCGCCGGCAAGGCGCCGCCACCTGGGCGCCTGAGGACCTGAGCGCCGCAGCGGGCCTGGCCAGTGAGGCCGCAGCGGCAGTGGCTGCAGGTGACCACGCGCGGGCGATCCACCGTTACGAAGAGGCCAGCCAGCGCCTGGCCGAGATCGCGGGGCGTGCCGAGGCTGCCTATGCGCGCGCGCTCGCCGATGGCGACGCCGCCCTCCAGGCCGGCGCTTCCGCAAAGGCACTCGAGGCCTTCCGGCTCGCGCTCGCGATCCGACCCGGCGACAAGAAGGCACAGCACGGCCTGGGCCGCGCCGAGCGGCTGGACGATGTTCGCGCGCGGCTCGCCGAGGGGGACGCCCAGGAAAGCGCCGGCAATCTCGAACCGGCGCGCGCGGCATACGCAGCGGCGGTGGCTCTCGACCCTGAGTCCTCCCCGGCCCGGGCTGCTCTGGCGCGCACCGACGGCCGCCTCGCCGCGCAGCGTTTCGAAGGATGGATGACGCGCGGCCTCGGGCAACTGGAGCGGTCCGAATGGCCGGGGGCCGAGCAGTCGTTCACCGCCGCCCTGAGATTGCGGCCCGGCGACCGGTCGGCGGCGGACGGGCTCGCGCGCGCAAAGGACGGCGGGAGCCGCGCCGCGCTCGCCCAGTTGCAGGGTGAAGCTCAAGCCCTCGAATCAGCGGAGCGCTGGAAGGATGCCCTCGCTGCCTACCAGCGCGCTGCGGCCATCGATCCCGCGATCGATTTTGCCCGTCAGGGCGCAGCGCGCAGCGAGCGCATGATCCGGCTGCACGCGCAGATAGACGGTTACCTCGCCAGCCCCGAGCGGCTGTATGCTCCGCGCGTGCGCGACGAAGCCGAAAAACTGCTCGCCGCGCTCGATCGCGAGCCCGCTGCCGGTCCCGGCATCGCGCAGGCAAAGCAGCGCCTGGGCGCCGCGCTCAAGCGTGCGACAACCAAGGTCACCGTGCAGCTGGCCTCGGACAACGCCACCGAGGTCACGCTCCATCGGGTGGGGCGATTGGGCCGGTTTCAGGATCGTGAAGTCGCGCTGACGCCCGGGACCTACACGCTGGTGGGCTCGCGGCCCGGCTACAAGGACGTCCGCGTCGAAGTGCTCGTGGACCCGGATGCGCCCGCGCCGCGTATCTTTGTCGCCTGCGAGGAACGCGTGTGAAGGTGAGTGTGCGCGGTCCTCGGGGCGCAAGCGACGGGGACCTCGGCGCAGGCCTCTTGCTGATCACCACGCCGGGCGCCGACGGCGTGCGTCCCGGCGCAGCGCTGGCGCTTGCCGACGGCGCACCATACCTGCAGCCGCTCGAGGGCGCGGTCGCGGTCTTTCTCAACGAGCATCGCCTGGCCGCTTCGCAGTGGCTGCGCGATGGCGACCGCGCGCGGATCGGCGAGGCCGTGCTCACGGTCCGCGTCCTGAAGGACGGTCTCGTGCTGCAGTCGGATGCCGACATCACTCTCGCAACCGGGGCGCAATCGGTCCGGCCGGCGCCGCCGTCACCTGCTCCCATTCCCCGACGCAGGCACATTGCCGGGGCGTACGTTCTGCTGGCGCTGGCGGTGCTGGCGGGGGCGCTCTGGTTCGTATTCTCCGCGCGCATGCTGTACGTGGAGATTCAGCCGGTGCCCGACCGGGTCAGCCTCGAGGGGACGCTGCCGGCGCTTCGACTTCGCGAAGGCTACCTCGCGCTTCCTGGCGCCTACCGACTGGTGGCAGAGCGGAATGGATACCAGCAACTGGTCCATGCGATCGACATTACGCACGCGGCTCACCAGCGCCTGTCGCTCGCGCTCGTCAAATTACCCGGGTATCTCTCGGTGGAAACACCGGGTGTCACCGGGGCCACGGTGCTCGCCCGAGGCGAGGTGAAGGGGCGCACGCCGCTCGCCGGCATCGAGCTCGCCGCGGGTGAGCATGAGATCACCCTACGAGCCGACGGCTACGCGGAATTCTCGCAGACGGTCGAGATCGAAGGGCTGGGGCGTCGCCAGACGGTCACTGCGACGCTCATCCCGGCCTCCGCTCCCGTGACCATTCAGTCGAGGACCGCGGGTGCAACGCTCTGGGCGGCTGGCAAGCCGGTCGGATCATTGCCCGTGACCGTTGAGCTTCCCGCCGGAACCCGCGAGATCGAAATCCGTGCCCCCGGCCACAAGCCCTGGAAGAGAAGCATCGCGGTCACGGCGGGCCAGCCTCAAACCCTGGGCCCGGTGGCGCTCGCCCCCGCCGACGCCCAGCTGCGAGTCGAGAGCGAGCCCGCGGGCGCGAGCGTCGCCGTCAACGGCCGTTACGCCGGTATCACGCCGACCACGCTCGCGCTCAGCCCCGGACGGGAGCATCGCATCACGTTCTCCAAGCAGGGCTACGGCACCGCCAGCCGCTCGGTGCGCCTGGAACGGGCCGAGGAACGCGCCATCACAGTGACTTTGAGCAGCGAAGTGGGCCACGTCACGCTGGAAGTCGAGCCGCGCGACGCGGTGTTGAGCATCGAGGGGCGCACGATCGGACCGGCAACCGGGCGGCACGCGCTCCCCGCGTCTCCGACGCTGCTCGAAATCACTCGGGATGGCTTCCGGCCGGCACAGCTCTGGGCCACGCCCAAGCCCGGTTTTGACCAGACACTGGCCGTCAGGCTGCGCCCCGTTGGCGCGCCCGCCGCGGACGCGCTTCCGCAGCAAATCGCCGCGCCGGACGGCACGATCATGATTCTCGTGCGACCCGGCAGGTTCACCATGGGAGCCTCGCGCCGGGATCCGGGCCAGCGCGCCAACGAGACGCTGCGAGAGGTGCAGCTTGCCCGGCCCTATTACCTGGGCGCGACGGAGGTGACCAACGCCCAGTTTCAAAAGTATCGACCCCGGCACCGGTCGGGCCGATTCGGTTCGCTCGGGCTCGAGGTTCCATCGCACCCGGTCGTGAATGTGCGCTGGGAAGACGCGGCCGGCTACTGCAACTGGCTGAACGAGGCCGCGCAGCTGCCCGCGAGCTACACGGCCGGCCCCGGCGGGCTTGCCGCCGTCCTGCCCCTCCCCCACGGCTTTCGCCTGCCGACCGAGGCCGAGTGGGCGTGGGCTGCGCGGCGCGCCGGCGTCGCGAAGGAGAGCCGCTTCCCGTGGGGAGACGCCATGCCGCCGGCGCCCGGAAGCGGCAATTTCGCCGATCGGTCGGTATCGGGGGAGCTTGCCGATACGTTGAAGGGCTATGACGACCGCCACGCGGGCACGGCGCCCGTTGGCCGTTTTGCGGCAAGCCCGGCGGGGTTCTTCGACCTGGCCGGCAATGTGGCGGAATGGGTCCATGACTACTACGAGATCCGCGTGGTGACCCAGCCGGAGAAGGATCCAACCGGCCCCGCCGCCGGGAAGCAGCATGTCATTCGCGGTTCGAGCTGGATGCAGGCGAGCGTCAGCGCGTTGCGCTGGACCTATCGGGACTACGGGACCGAGCCGCGGCCCGACGTGGGATTTCGCTGCGCCCGCTACGCGACGGAAGCCCCATGATGTCGCGCACGTCGAGGGTCCTTGCGCTCTGCGCCGCGGCGTGCCTTGCTGCGCCGATTCCGGCCACGCCCCAGACCGATGGTCGGAAGCCACCGCCCGCCGCCGAGGAAAAGTCCCGTACCCCGCCGGAAAAGCCGGACTCGTCGCCGACGCCGCGGCGGGAGGCGCCGAGGACGGCGCCGCGCGAGGAACGGCCGCGATCGGATGTACCGGTTTCCTTCCCCGTTGACATCTGAGCGCGCGGGAACATCCCCCTTCACCCTGCCGGCTGGCGCAACCGCTAAACTGCCCCCATCCGCTCCCGCGCGAGGATCTCCATGTTCAAGCATTTTCCGGCCGAGTTCGTCTATCAGTTCTTCGCCCTCATCTTCGCCGTTATTCTCGTCCACGGCGCCTACGTCACTGTCGTGAGGCCCCAGGCGGAGGCCCAGCTCGCGGAGCAGCGCGCGCTCGTCGCCAGGCAGCCCGACGCGGAGGTCCGGAGCTCGCTCTACGTGATAATCAAGGATTACGAGCAGGAAGCGTGCTTCGTGCTCATGCTGTGGGCACTGGCGATACTCGGCTACAAATGGGCGGTCGTGCTGCGCGAGCGCGGAATGCTCGAGCAGGACCTGCTGCCGCTGACCGAGGGCATCAAGATCCTGCCCGAGGACGCGCGGCGCTATGCCGGGCCGCTCGAGGCGCTGAAGCCCGCCCTGCGCAACCTGCTCCTGCCCCGGGCGGTCTTTCAGTCGCTCACGCGGTTTGAAACGACGCAGAGCGTGCAGGACGCCGTGTCCGCCACGAGCGCCGTGTGCCAGAACGAGGGGGAGCGCCTCGACTCCGAGCTCGCGCAGATTCGCTACATCGCGTGGGCGATACCCTCCATCGGCTTCATCGGGACGGTGCGCGGCATCGGCAACGCGATGGCGCTCGCCCATCGCGCGGTGCAGGGCGACATCACCGGCGTCACGGAAAACCTCGGCACGGCGTTCAATTCGACGCTCATCGCGCTGCTGCTGAGCATCGTCCTCATGTTCCTGGTCCATCAGCTCCAGCTCGCGCAGGAGCGCCTGGCGCTCGATACCGAGACCTACGTCAACGACCGCTTGATCCGGCACCTGCGCACCCGCTAAATGAAGCGCCGCCGCTCCCCGACGCCCCTCAGCCTGTCGTTTCTCGACGCCATGTGCTGCGGCTTCGGGGCGCTCGTGCTGCTGTTTCTCATCCTGAGCCACAACTCCGTCGCCCAGCGGCGCGAGGCGAACGAGACCCTCCAGGGGGAAGTGGAAGCGCTCGAGCGGCAGGTGCTGGGCGGCCGGGGAGAGGCTGCGTCGCTCGTCGCGGATCTGGAGCAGGCGGGCGGGCGCCGCCAGCGCCTGCTCGCTCAGGCGAAGGCGATGTCCGAGAACATCGCGGGACGGCGTTATGACCTCGCGCAGCTCGAAACCGACCGCCTCGCCCGCGAAGCCCACGTCAACCGCCTGCAGGCGGATCTCAAGTCCCGCGATGAGGAATTCAAGCGGCTGGAGGGCGGCGCCGTGCGACGCGCCGAGGAAGGCGATCGTCTGCGCGCCTTTCCCGGGCAAGGCGACCGGCAGTATCTCACCGGCCTGAAGGTCGGCGGACAGCGGGTCCTCATCCTGTTCGACACTTCCGCGAGCATGCTCGCCGAGCGCATCGTCGATATCGTCCGGCTGCGCAACCTTCCCGGGGCCGAGCAACGACAGGCGCCCAAGTGGCGGCGGGCGCTCGCCACCCTGGACTGGGTCGCGACGCAGATCCCGCCCGGCTCGCGCTTCCAGATCTACACCTTCAATGAGCGGGCGGAGCCGGTCGTGCGCGACAGCGCCGGGCGCTGGCTCGACGCGGGCGACCCGGCGGCGCTCAACAGCGCAGTCGATGCCACCAAGAAGATCGTTCCCCAGGGCGGAACCAGCCTCTACCACGCGTTCCAGGTCATCCGCGAGTTGAAACCCCGGCCCGACAACGTCTTCCTCGTGACCGACGGTCTGCCCACGATCGACCGCGAGCGCGGGCTGAACTACACGATCTCGGGCGTGCAGCGCCTGCGCTTCTTCGACGATGCGCTCGAGAGCCTCCCCCGAGGCATACCGGTCAACGTCATCCTGCTCTCCCTGGAGGGCGACCCGATGGCGGCATCGGCTTTCTGGCGGCTGGCGCAAGCGAGCCGCGGGTCTTTTCTCAGCCCCGCGGAGGACTGGCCATGATCCGGCGGCGCCGGCGCGAGTTCGAGGGCGTCGGGCTCTCGTTCCTGGACGCCATCTGCTGCGGTTTTGGAGCCGTGCTGCTCCTTTTCGTCATCTCGCGCGGCGCCGAGCCCCAGGTGACGGAACGAGACGCGGAGACTCTGCGCGCGGAGCTGCGGGTCCTCCAGGAGGAGCTCACCGAGCTCCAGGCGCGCCTGAAATCCCTGCGCGCGGAGCTGCGCGCGCAACACGCCGAACTCTCGCAAGCGGAACGGCAGGTGGCCCGCTACCAGGATGATCTCACGGCCATCGCGGGACGCACCCGCGCGGCGCGTGACACCGCGGCGGTACAAAACCGCATCCGCGACCAGCTGGCGCTCGCCCAGCAGGAGCTCACCGCGGAAATGAAGCGGCTCCTCGCCCAGCGCCGGGCAGCGCCGCCGGAGCGCCTCGTCGGCGGGATCCCGGTGGACAGCGAGTACATCATCTTCATCATCGACACCTCAGGCAGCATGCAATCGCTCGCCTGGACGCTCATGCGACGCAAGGTGGAGGAAACCCTCAGGGTCTATCCCAGGGTCAAGGGCATCCAGGTGATGAGCGACATCGGCCAGTTCATGTTCTCGCAGTACGCCGGCCAGTGGATCCCGGACAGCCCCGCGCGCCGGGCCGCCATCGTCGAGCGGCTGCGGGACTGGAAGCCGTTCAGCAGGAGCAGCCCGGCGGAAGGCATCGAGACGGCGATCCGCATGTTCCGCCATCCGGATCGCAAGATCAGCCTCTACGTCTTCGGCGATGAATTCACCGGCCCGTCCATCGAGGACGTGGTGCGCAAGGTCGACCAGCTTAACCGCCCCGACGCCTCTGGCAGCCGGCCGGTCCGGATTCACGGCGTCGGTTTTCCGACGACGTTCGGCCCGCCGGCCCGATCCAGTTACACCGGGGTTCGTTTCGCGACGCTGATGCGCGAGCTCGCGCGGAACAACGGCGGCACCTTCGTGGGCCTGAACTCCAGGGAGCCGTAAAGTAACTTAATTGACATGGAGCGGGTGATGGGAATCGAACCCACGTATTCAGCTTGGGAAGCTGATGTTCTGCCATTGAACTACACCCGCGCGGCTGCCATCTTAAGGGATTGCGCGCGTGTTGCCAAAGACCGGGCAACGCGTGAAAATGCAATTGTTAGGCGCGCATTGCGGCATCTTCCTGCATGATATCGGTCACGATCAACGGCGAGCGCCGCCAGCTCGATGCGCCGCTCAATTGCGCCGAGCTGCTGGCGCAACTCGATCTCGCGGGCAGGCGCGTCGCGCTCGAGCGCAACGGCGAGATCGTGCCGCGCAGCCGTTTCGCCGAGCAGCGGCTCGCCGAGGGCGACCAGCTCGAGATCGTGGTCGCCGTAGGCGGAGGATAAGATGAAACCGCACGAAAATCTCGACCCGCTGGTGATCGCCGGGAAATCGTACCGCTCGCGCTTGCTGATCGGCACCGGCAAGTACCAGGACTTCGCGGAAACCCGGGCGGCGGTGGAGGCAAGCGGCGCCGAAATCGTCACGGTCGCGATTCGCCGCACCAACATCGGCCAGGACCCGAAGCAGCCGAGCCTGCTCGAATTCCTCCCGCCATCGAAGTTCACCTTGCTGCCGAATACGGCCGGCTGCTACACGGCGGACGATGCGGTGCGCACGCTGCGGCTGGCGCGGGAGCTGCTCGACGGCCACGACCTGGTGAAGCTGGAAGTGCTGGGCGATCCGAAGTCGCTCTACCCCAACGTGGTGGACACCCTGGCCGCGGCCGCGACGCTGGTGAAGGAGGGCTTCAAGGTGATGGTCTATACGTCGGACGACCCCATCATCGCCCGGCAGCTCGAGGAGGCCGGCTGCGTGGCGGTGATGCCGCTCGCCTCGCTGATCGGCTCGGGCATGGGCATCCTCAACCCCTGGAACCTGGGCATCATCATCGAGCAGGCGAAGGTGCCGGTGCTGGTGGACGCGGGCGTGGGGACCGCATCCGATGCCGCCATCGCGATGGAACTCGGCTGCGACGGCGTGCTGATGAATACCGCCGTGGCCGCCGCACGGAACCCGGTGCTCATGGCCGCGGCGATGAAGATGGCCGTGGAAGCGGGGCGCGCCGCGTTCCTGGCCGGCCGCATGCCGAAGAAGCTCTATTCCGCCGCGGCGAGCTCACCGACGATGGGGCTCATCACCCCGTCACCGAAACCCTAGCCTGCGCCCGCGGGTTCCAGCTTTCCAGCAAGCGCGTGAATTCACTAGCCGGCACCGGCCGGCTGAAGTAATAGCCCTGCGCGCCGTCGCAGCCGAGCGATCTCAGGAAGGCGAGCTGCTCGGCCGTCTCGACGCCCTCCGCCAGCACCTTGAGACCGAGGCTGTGCGAGATGGCGATGATGGCGCTCACGATGGCGGCGTCGTCGGGGTCGCTGCTGATGTCGCGCACGAACGACTGGTCGATCTTCAACCGGTGGATCGCAAAGCGCTTGAGGTAGGACAGGCTCGAGTAGCCCGTGCCGAAGTCATCGATCGCGATCCGCACGCCCATGGCGTCGAGTGCGGAGAAGCGGGCGATGACCTCCTCCGAGCGCTGGACCATGACGCTTTCCGTGATTTCCAGCTCGAGGCACGACGCGGGCAGGCCGGTTCCGCGCAGGACCTGGTCGACCGTCTCCACGAAGCCCTCGCGCTGGAATTGATGGGCCGAACAGTTGACGGCAATCTGCAGGTCCGGATAGCCCGACTCGTGCCAGGCGCGGGCGTCGGAACAGGCCTGGCGCAGCACCCATTCCCCGAGCGGCCCGATCAAGCCGGTCTCCTCTGCCGCCGCTATGAATTCGGACGGCGATACCATGCCGCGCTGCGGGTGCCGCCAGCGCACCAGCGCCTCGAAGCCGATGATCGCCCCGGACTTGAGATCGAGCTGCGGCTGGTAGTGCAGCATGAACTCGCCGCGCCCGATGGCGTGGCGCAGGTCGTTCTCCATCACCAGGCGCTGCTGCGCGGCGTCGGTCATGGCCTGGGTGAAGAACTGGTAGTTGTTGCGACCCATCTGCTTCGCGTAGTACATCGCGGTATCGGCGTTGCGCATCAGCGTCTCGACATCCTCGCCGTCGTGGGGATAGGCGCAGATGCCGACGCTGGGCGTGACCTTGAGCTCGTGGCCGTCGATCATCACCGGCTCCGAAAGGACATCGACCACCTTCTGCGCCACGTGCCGGGCATCCTCGGGCTCCTTGAGGCCGCCGAGCAACACGACGAATTCGTCGCCGCCGATGCGCGCGATCGTGTCGGATCCGCGCGTGCAGGATTCCAGGAGCCCGGCCACCGACTTCAGCAGCCGGTCGCCGACCGCGTGCCCGAGTGAATCGTTGACCGTCTTGAAGCGATCGAGGTCGATGAAGAGGACCGCGAGCACCTCCTGGTTGCGATGCGCCTGCGCGATCGCCTGCCCGATGCGGTCGTGCAGCAGCATGCGGTTCGGCAGCTCGGTGAGCGCGTCGTAATGCGCCATGTGCCGGATCTGCTCCTCCGCGCGCTTCTGCTCGGTGATGTCGCGCCCGGTGCCGCGGTAGCCCTGGAAGCGGCCGGCCTCGTCGAAGATCGGCCGTCCGCTCACGCTGATGATGCGCAGGTTGCCGTAGACGTCGTAGCGCTGGTACACGAAATCCTGGAACGACCGGCGCGCCGCCAGCGCCGCCCGGTGCGGCTGCCACTGCTCGTCCGTCATGTGCATGCGCGAGATTTCCCACCGCAGCTTCCCGATGTCGTCCTCCGAGCCCAGGGCGAACTCGTGCACCCTCGAGGAAATCTGCGTAAAGCGCAGCTCGGCGTCCTGCTCCCAGTACCAGTCCGAGGAGAGCTCCGTCAGGTCGCGGAAACGCGCTTCTCCCTCGCGCAGGGCCGCTTCCGCCTCCTTGAGGCCGGTCACGTCCGTGATGGTGCCGATCAGCCCCGCGACCGCGCCATTCGAATCGGCAAAAGTCGCCTTGTTGTAGATGGTGTGGTGCAACCGGTGGTCTGCCGCGAGGATCGCCGCTTCGTAGGACTGGCTGCCCGGCTGCCGGAACAGATCCTCGTCCTTGGCGTGATGCATCTTCGCCAGCTCCGGATTATCCGGATAGAGCTCGAACACGGTCTTGCCGATGAACCGCGCGCGCGGGATGCCGAAGAATTTCTCCCACGCCCGGTTGACGCCGAGATAGCGCCGCCCCGAGACGTCCTTGAAGAAGATCGGCTGCGGCACCGCCTCGATCAATTGCTGAATGAAGGCAAGCTGCTCCCGCAGTCCTTCGGCCGCGCGCACGGCGCTCGCGTGCTCGGCGAGCTTCAACGCCCGCTCGCGCGAGAGCAGCAGGGCCCAGACGACCCAGAACAACAGCAGGCTGGTCACGACGCCGCCCATCAGGATTACCAGCGGCAGCACCCCGCCGGCGCCGTGAGCCGGCGCGGACGGAGCGCTGAATTCCAGGCGCCAGATGCGTCCCGCCACGTCGAGGGACATGAGCTGATGCAGGACCGAGCCCTCGTCGTACCGCGCCACGCTCCTGCCAAAAATCCGGCCGCTGTCGAATACCAGGTTGTCGTGCGAGGTCGCCTCCACCGGCGTTTCCTCTCCCGTAAACCCCATGTCGTGGATGGTCAGATCGAAATCGCGCCCGAGCTCCCTGCCCAGCAGACCGCTGACCAGCGCTTCGACGTTGATCGCGGACGATACCGTGCCCACGAAGGCGGCACGGCGCTGCGCGACGGTCGTGACCGGCATGCCGCCGCGGTAGACCGGCATCCTGAGCGCCACCGAAATCCGCTTCTGCGGGTCCGCGGCCAGCCAGATCGGCTCGGACGCGGTCGGCTGGCCGCTGTCACGGGCACGCTCGACGGCCGCGCGTCGCACCGATTCGGAAAACACGTCGAACCCGAGGGCCCTTTCATTGCCGGCCAGCGGCTCGATATAGGTCACCACGAAATAGTCTTCGCGCGTGCCGGGGGGCCTGATCCGGAAATTCGGGAAACCGCGGGGGTCCACGGTTCGATCGCGGCGCACGCTGCGCTCGAATTCGGCCCTGCTCGCGTGGGGAACGTAGCGCACGAAGGACACCAGCCGGACGCCGGAGTAGCGCTGACGAATGTGGAAGCCTGACAGGTAGCGCTGGAAATCGTCCCGGTCAACCTGATCCGACGCCACGAACAAGCCATGCAGCCCGACCAGGAGGTTGACGTTGTCCTGGAAACGCTGGTCGAGCGCCCCGACGGCCTGCGCAATCTCGTGCTGGAATTTCGTTTCGGTCTCGCCGCTGACGCGCCGCTCGGTCGAACGCCAGGCGGCGAGGGAGATCACCAGTCCCAACGCCAGCACGAGGAATGCGGGCACGGTTTGCCCGACCCGCCTGATGACGCGCGCCAATCTCCCGCTGCGGCCGCCCGCTTCCAATATCCCTCGCCCTCTGACGCTTGTTGTGCGCCTACCTTACCTGCTTTGTGGACCGCCTTCAAATGAACTACCGCACGCTGCGCGGCCTCATGCGGGCTGCCTCACACGCGATCAATCTGCGAAAATCCCCGACAACTGGGCTCAACGAGCCATTACCGGCTTTGGTGCACGACCGCCCTCCATGAACACGCCCCGACGAACGATTCGCAGCTTCGTGCTGCGCCAGGGCCGCGCCACCGGCGCGCAGCGGCGCGCCCGCGAGACGCTGTTGCCGCAATTTGGCATACCCTACACGCGCGTGCCGCTCGATCTCGACCACGTCTTTGGCCGCGCGGCGCCGCGGATCCTCGAGATCGGGACCGGCATGGGCGAAACCTGCGCGCAGATCGCGGCGGCGCATCCGGAAAACGACTACATCGGCGTCGAGGTCCACGCGCCCGGCGTGGGGAGCCTCCTCAACCGCATCGTCGAGCTCGGACTCGCCAACGTCCGCGTGATCCAGCACGACGCGGTCGAGGTGCTGCACGACATGATCGCGCCCGCGGTGCTCGACGGCGTCCACGTTTTCTTCCCGGACCCGTGGCCGAAGAAGCGCCACCACAAGCGGCGGCTGATTCAGCCATCGCTTGTCGCGTTGCTGGCGTCGCGAATGAAGCCCGGGGCCTTCCTGCACGTGGCGACGGACTGGGAAGACTACGCGCGGCAGATCCTGGACGTGCTGTCCGCGGAACCCCGGCTCGCGAACACTTGCGGCGGCTTCGCGCCGCGCCCCGAGTGGCGCCCCCAAACCAAGTTCGAGGCGCGCGGATTACGGCTGGGTCACCGCGTGTGGGACCTGCTGTTTCGGCGCAAGGAATAACAGCAGCAGATCGTTGAGGAAACGCCGTCCGCGCGGCGTCGGCGCGATGCGGGCATGGTCGCGCTCGATCAAACCGCGGCGCTCGGCGTCCTCCAACTCGCGCAGGATGGCGGCGAGCGGCAGGCCGGTGCGCTCCTCGAACAACGCCACCGGGAATCCTGCATTGAGCCGCAGCGCGTTCATCATGAACTCGAAGGAGACGTCCTCCGGGCCCACGTCGTGTTGCGCCTGGACGGAATCGCCTTGTTCTGAACTTGTCATGTAGCGCTCGGGCTGCTTGACCCGGACCTGCCGCACGATGCGCCCCGGGAAGGACAGCTTGCTGTGCGCGCCCGCGCCGATGCCGAGGTAGTCACCGAAGGTCCAGTAATTGAGATTGTGCCGGCAGGCACCATCCGTGATTCGTGACCCTTCGACAGTGCTCAGGACAGGCTCGTGATTCGTGATTGGTGTTTGTTTTCTGCGCTGCGCAAAGGCGGAAGTCTCGTAATGGTCGTAGCCGGCTTCCGCGAGGCGCGCTTCGAGCGCCTCCTGCATCGCGGCGGTCGCGTCGTCGTCGGGCAACCGCGGGGGGAAGCGGTGGAAATAGGTGTTGGGCTCTATCGTCAGGTGGTAGCACGATAAGTGCGGCGGATCGAACGCGAGCGCGTGCTCGATATCGGCCCGGGCCTCGTCAATGGTCTGGCCCGGAAGGCCATACATGAGATCGAGGTTCACGTTGTCGAAACGACGCATCGCCATCTCGATGGCGCGGCGCGCCTCGTGCCCGTCATGAATGCGCCCGAGCGATTTCAGGTGGCGCGGGTCGAAGCTCTGGATGCCGAGCGAGAGGCGGTTGATCCCCGCCGCGCGGAAGTCGTGGAATTTACCCGCCTCGGCGGTTCCCGGATTGGCCTCCAGCGTGATCTCCGCGTCCGGGGAGAGGGCGAGCCGCGCCCTCACCGCCGCGAGCACCGCATCGATCGCAGGCGCGGAGAACAGACTGGGCGTCCCGCCGCCGAAAAACACGCTGTGCACCCGCCGCCCCCACACCTGCGGCAGGGCGCGCTCGAGATCGGAGATCAGCGCAGCAACATAGCGCTGCTCGGGCACTGCGCCGCGCGCCTCGTGCGAATTGAAATCGCAGTACGGGCATTTTCTCGCGCACCAGGGGATGTGGATGTAAAGGGACAGCGGCGGCAACGCTTTGAACTGCAGGGATGAGGGATGAGGGATGGGGGACGATGAAGGGCGTTTCGCGCTCCGCTTCCCGCATCCCGTCTCCGGAATCCTGCCGCGCGCCATGTCAGGACGGTTGCCGGTCATCGCGCAGCATCTCGACCAGCCGCCGCAATGCCTGGCCGCGGTGGCTGAGGGCGTTCTTCTCGTCGGGCATGAGTTCCGCCGCGGTGCGGCCGAGCCCCGGCAGCAGGAAATGCGGATCGTAGCCGAATCCGCCGGCCCCCCGCGGCGAGGCGACGACCTCGCCGTGCCAGCGGCCTTCCGCGATCAGCGGCTCGGGATCGCCGGGATGGCGTACCAGCACGACGACGCAGTAGAAGTGCGCGCGATGGTTCGCGTGCCCGCGGAGGGCCGCCACCAGCTTCTCGTTGTTGCGCCGGTCCTGGCCCGCGCGCTCGCCCGGCGCGCCCGAAGGCGCGCCGTCCGCATAGCGCGCGGAGTGCACGCCCGGCTCCCCGCCCAGCGCCTCGGCGCAAATGCCCGAATCATCCGCGAATGCCGGCATGCCGGTGTGGCGGCTCGCCAGGCGCGCCTTGGCGAGCGCGTTCTCCACGAAAGTGCCATGCGGCTCGTCCGCCTCCGGGGCGCCCAGCTCGGACTGGGGGATGACCTCGATGTCGAGCACGGTCAGCATCTGGCGATACTCGCGCAGCTTGCCGGGATTGCTGCTCGCCAACACCAGCTTGCGCATCGATCAGCCGCCAAGCGCGGCGCGCTGGGCGGCGATGAGCTCCCGGATGCCGCGCTCGGCGAGATCGAGCATCGCGCTACACTCCGCGCGCGTGAACGGTCGCCCCTCCGCCGTTCCCTGCACTTCCACCAGGCCGCCGCTGCCGGTCATGACCACGTTCATGTCGGTGTCGCAGCGCGCGTCCTCCGCGTAATCGAGGTCCAGCACCGGCGTGCCGTCGAACATGCCGACCGAGACCGCGGCCACGAAATCCCGGATCGGCGAGGCGCCGACGAGCTGCCGCCCGAGCAGGAGGTCCACCGCGTCGTGCAGCGCCACGAAGCCGCCGGTGATGGCCGCGGTGCGCGTGCCGGCATCGGCCTGGATGACGTCGCAGTCGACCTGAATGGTGCGCTCGCCGAGTCTCTCCAGGTCCATTGCCGCGCGCAGCGCGCGCCCGATCAGCCGCTGGATCTCCTGCGTGCGGCCCGATTGCCGGCCGCGCGCGGCCTCGCGGTCGGTGCGCGTATTCGTCGAGCGCGGCAGCATGCCGTACTCCGCGGTCACCCAGCCCCGCGCCGCGCCTTTCAGATGCGGGGGCACCTGCTCCAGCACGCTCGCGGTGCACAGCACGCGGGTGTCGCCGCTCTCGATCAGCACCGAGCCCTCGGCGTGTCGCGTGTAGCCGCGCGTGATGCGCAGCGCGCGCAATTGTTCGGGTTTACGGCCGCTCGGTCGCATGTAACTCCCTGTCTATGCTATCGTTCCAGCGAACGATAGCATGAATGTTAAACCGGGAGCCGTGGCCTGCACATCGGTCGAAGCGTCACGCGGTCCTTTCCGAATCACGAATCACAAATCGCGGAATTTTGATGATTCACAGCATGACCGGATACGCCGCATCGGCGCGGGAGTTCCCGTTCGGCGCCATGAGCATCGAATTGCGCTCGGTCAACCACCGCTATCTCGACATCCAGTTCCGGCTGCCCGATGACCTGCGCGCGCTCGAGCCCGCGCTGCGCGAGCTGCTCACCGAAAATATCGCGCGCGGCAAGGTGGAGTGCCGCGTGACGTTCACGACCGTGCCGGGCGCGCACAAGCCGCTCAAGCTCAATGAGGACGTGCTGCAGCAACTGGAAGCGGTGGAGCACAAGGTGCGCGCCAGGGTTGCCGGCGCCACGCAACTGAGCACTGCCGATATCCTGCGCTGGCCCGGCGTGCTGGCGGCGGAGCCTCTTCCGCTGGCGGAACTTCAGGCGGCGTGCCGCGACCTGCTCGTGCGGGTCCTCGACGAGTTCAACGCGGCGCGCGCACGGGAAGGCGAGAGGCTCGCGTCCCTGCTGCGGGAGCGCGCAGCCGGCATGGAGCGCATCCTGGGCGAGCTCGCGCCGCGCATCCCCCAGGTGATTTCCGCCTACCAGGACCGGCTCGCCACGCGGCTGAAGGAGGCGATCGGCGGCGGCGAGGAGGAGCGCATCCGGCAGGAGGTTGCGGTATTCGCCACCAAGATCGACGTGGACGAGGAGCTGTCGCGCCTCGGCGCCCACGTGTCGGAGCTCAAGCGGGCGCTCGCAAAAGGCGGCGCGCTCGGCAAGCAGCTGGACTTCCTGATGCAGGAGCTCAACCGCGAGGCGAACACCCTCGCCGCGAAATCCGTTGATCTTACCGTCACCCGGGCCGCGCTCGACCTGAAGATCGCCATCGAGCAGATGCGCGAGCAGATACAGAACATCGAATGAGCGGGGCGCTCTTTATCGTCAGCTCGCCCTCAGGCGGCGGCAAGACCAGCCTGGTCAAGGCGCTGCTGGAGGCCGAGCCGGAGGTGCGGCTGTCGGTGTCGTACACCACGCGCCCCGCGCGCCCCGGTGAGGTCGACGGCCGCGACTACCACTTCGTCATGGCTCCGGTGTTCGAACGCATGCTCGAGGCGGGGGAGTTCCTGGAGAGCGCGGTGATCTACGGCAACCACTACGGCACCTCCCAGAAATGGATCGAGCGCGAGCGCGCGGACGGCCGCGACGTGGTGCTCGAGATCGACTGGCAGGGCGCGCAGCAAGTGCGCCGCCTGATACGCCAGGTGGTGAGCATCTTCATCATGCCGCCCTCGCCCCAGATACTGGAATCGCGCCTGCGGGGCCGCGGGCAGGACAGCGAAGAGGTCGTCGCGCGGCGGCTCGCGGCCGCGCGCGAGGAGATCAGCCACGTCAGCGAGTATGAATATGTTATTATTAACGACGATTTCGACCGCGCGGCGCAGGACCTGCGCAGCATCATCCGGGCCGAACGGCTGAAGCTCGCCCGCCAGCTGGCCCGCAACCCGAATCTCATCCAGCGCTACCCGTAACAGGAGCCAACCATGGCGCGCATTACCGTTGACGATTGCCTGAAGATCATACCCAACCGCTTCGAGATGTCGCTCGCCGCGACCTACCGCGCACGCCAGATCGCCAACGGCGCGCAGCCGATGATGGAGTCGAGCCGCGACAAGCCCACCGTGATCGCGCTGCGCGAGCTCGCCGCCGGCAAGTACGGGCCCGAGATCCTCAACAAGACGCCTACATAACCCCATGTCCACCGCCGCTCCCGCCCTGTTCAAGGAGTGGTCCGGCTACCTCAAGCCGGAGGACATCTCGCAGCTGCAGTCGGCGTACCAGTTCAGCGAGCAGGCTCACGAAGGGCAGTTCCGCAAATCGGGCGAGCCCTACATCTCGCACCCGCTCGCGGTCGCCAACATCCTGGCGCAATGGCACCTGGACACCCAGGCGCTCACTGCCGCGCTGTTGCACGACGTGATGGAAGACACCTCGGTCACCAAGTCCGAGATCTCGCGCAACTTCGGACGACCGGTGGCCGAGCTGGTAGACGGCGTCTCCAAGCTCGACAAGATCGAGTTCGAGTCGCATGCCGAGGCACAGGCCGAGAACTTCCGCAAGATGCTGCTGGCGATGGCGCGCGACGTGCGCGTCATACTGATCAAGCTTGCCGACCGGCTGCACAACATGCGCACGCTCGAGGCGGTGGAAACCGAGCAGAGGCGCCGCATCGCGCGCGAGACGCTCGAAATCTACGCGCCGATCGCCAATCGCCTCGGCCTGAACAGCATCTACCAGGAGCTCGAGGATCTCGCGCTGAAGCACCTCTACCCCGACCGCTACCGCGTGCTTGCCAAGGCGGTCAAAGCAGCGGGCGGCAATCGGCGGGAAGTGGTCAACAAGGTGCTCGAAGCGATCCGGAAAAAACTCCGGAGCGCCGGCGTGGAGGCGGCGGCAGGGGGGCGCGAGAAGCACCTCCATTCGATCTACCGCAAGATGCGCGAGAAGCACCTCACCTTTGCGCAGGTGCAGGACGTCTACGGCTTTCGCATCATCGTCAATGACGTGCCGGGGTGCTATATCGCGCTGGGGGCACTGCACAGCCTCTACAAGCCGATACCCGGCAAGTTCAAGGATTACATCGCGATTCCCAAGGCGAACGGCTACCAGTCGCTGCATTCCATGCTGTTCGGCCCCTACGGCACCCCGATCGAGGTGCAGATCCGCACCCGCGAGATGCACAAGATCGCGGAAGCGGGGGTCGCCTCGCACTGGCTCTACAAGGACTCGGACGCGTCGCTCTCGGATCTCCAGAAAAAGACCCACCAGTGGCTGCAAAGCCTGCTCGAGATGCAATCCCAGTCCGGCGACTCAATAGAGTTCCTCGAGCACCTCAAGGTGGATCTCTTCCCGGACGAGGTCTACGTGTTCACCCCCAAGGGCAGGATCCTGTCGCTGCCGCGCGGGGCGACCGCGGTGGACTTTGCCTATGCCGTGCACACCGACATCGGCAACCGCTGCGTGGCGGCGAAGATCAATCAGGAGCTGATGCCGCTGCGGACCGAATTGAAGAACGGCGACCGCGTCGAGATCATCACCGCGGCGCACGCCAGGCCCAATCCCCTGTGGCTCAATTTCGTGGCGACCGGCAAGGCGCGCTCCCGCATCCGTCATTTCCTGAAGACCATGCACTTCCACGAGTCGGCAAGGCTCGGCGAGCGGCTGCTCAACCAGGCGCTGGCCGCGCTGGGCACCCAGCCGGCCGACATCCAGGACGCCCACTGGGACAAGTTCAGGCGCGATGCCGGCGCCAAGTCGCGCCAGGAGGTACTCGCCGACATCGGGCTCGGCAAGCGGCTCGCGGCGGTCGTGGCGCGGCGGCTGCTGTCGCGGAGCGAGCCGGGCCCGAGCGAGGCGCCAGTCGGGGGCTCCGTCATCATCCACGGCTCCGAAGGCATGGCGGTCCAGTTCGCCCAATGCTGCCGGCCGATACCCGGCGACCCCATCATCGGCATCATCAGCAAGGGCCAGGGCATGGTGATCCACACCCACGACTGCTCGGCCACCGCCAAGGCGCGCCACGACCCGGACCGGGTGCTCGACGTGGCGTGGGATCCCGAGACCCGCAAGTCGTTCGAGGTCAACATCAAGCTGGTGGTAGCCAACCAGCGCGGCGTGCTCGCCAAGGTCGCGGCCGAAATCGCGGAAGCGGGCTCCAACATCCAGAACGTGGCGGTGGATCCCGAGGACGGCAGTCGCTATACGAACATGTTCTTCACGCTGCAGGTGTCCAACCGCCTGCATCTGGCGCACATCATGCGCGCGCTGCGGCGCATTCCGGAGGTCGTCCGCCTGACACGTATGACCGGCTGAACGGCGGGTTGGCGGTTATTTCTGGAGGAAGGCGAGCGGCACCATCCCTTTCAATCCACCAGCTGATCGTTCCCGGAACGGGCAGGCTCGTCAGTGGAGAGGGCGGCTGGGGATGCGGTTGTGGTCCTGACGGCCTCGCGCTGCGGGATCTCCGGTGCGCGCACCGTGGCGGTCTCCTTACTCGCAGCGCGATCCGCCGCAGCCATGACCCGCGCCCTGGAACGGCGAGGTTGCGGCAGCGGCTCACCATTGACGGTTGCTGGTGCCGGTGCTGCCAGCCTGATCACGGCCCGGGTCGTCGGACCGCCTGCCGAGCTCGTTGCGATCGAGGCCGACGAAATCGGCGCCTGCGTGACGCCGGCGCGTTGCAGCGCCAGCGCGTCGGCTCCCGCGGCGGCCGCCGGCACAGCACTCCGTGCAGCTCGCGCTGCGGCCGGACGCGCTGAATCCGTCGACACTGCGGCGCCTGCCGGGTACGCGCCATTGTCCATGGCCTGCGCAAGGGTGAGTCCTACGGTGTCGGCGATCCTGGCCCAGCTCATGCCCCCCGCCCGCATCTGCAGAAGGCCCGGAAGCAGGAAGGGTGTTGATCGCCCATCCACACGGCTCGCGATCCCTCCGCCTCCAAGCACCGCCTTGATCTGCACCGGCGTGGGCCGGGTGACCCCGAGCTGTGCAAGTTGCTCCTTGGCGAGTACCAGCGCGACGCGGACCGTGGTGTCGTCCATGGGACGGGTGGGCGGCGTGAACCGCGTCGCCGTGCCGGATTGCCCGCGGGCGGCGCGCGCAACGAGCGTGATCTCCTTGCCCTGCCGCAACCCTGCGACCAGGCTGCGCGCGTTTGGCTCCGAACCCGCGAACCCGGAGAAATCGCTGACGAGACGAGCCTGGACTTGCGGTTCTCCGCTGGAAACGGCATCGCCCGCGGCGACAGAAGTCGACGCATTCCTCGTGTACACGCCTGCCGCAATGCTGGCCGCGCCCAGAATCGCGATCAGTATCAGAGCGGGGGGCGTCTTCAAGGCCGGATTTCCTCCCCATCTGTCGCGGGCGGGCTGCCCGCGACGCGCAGGGTTTCCACCGCTTGAGGCGCGCTTTCCGCATCGCCTGCGTCCTGCGCAACCTGGCAAAGCACGGCGAGCATCCCGCCCAAGTCCCACGTTGCGACCGCCTTCGCCGTCGATCTGGACATGATTGCGCCCGCCTCCGCTTACCCTGCCGCGACCACGCCCTGCCCGGTCACGCGCACTTTCTGGCCGACCGTGAGCGCCGGACGCGAGGCCTCGTAGAGCGTGCGGAACGTGCCGTCACCCATGCGCACGCGGATTTCATATCGGCGGGATTTTTCCACCGCGCGCACGGACTCGACGACGCCGCAGTCCCGGCAGGCGCTGGCGGCGTCGACCGCGCGCGGCGTGCCGTGCCCGGTTGCCGCCGCAGGCTGCGCCCGCGCCGGGTCGGTGCCGCGCGAGAGGACGCTAGGCATCCACCCCATCATGGTGGCGATGCCCGAAATGCTGAACACGATCACGGCAATCGCCGCGATCAGCATGAGGGGATAGAGGATCCCGGATCGTTTATCCATGGCACCGGCGTTCCCCGTAGTCATGTTGACGGCATTCATCGATCGCTCCTTTCCTCCAGACGCAAGGAAACCTCGATTACCCATCGGGAGAACGGACTTGGCGCAACTGCCGTACCAGGCACCATTAGTGCATTAAATCAACGGGTTGAATGCGTGGAGGCCGGTCCAGATGTCGCCCTCAGGCAACGCGGCCCGCGGCCCCGGGCTTAGCGAAGTGATTCGGCAGGGGTTTTTCTGTCGCAGAACAGCGACAGGGACGGTCGTCCGACTTACTTCGATTTGAATAATTTCGGATCGAGCTGGTGCCGCCCGAGCAGCTTGTAGAACTCGGTGCGATTGCGCTTGGCGAGGCGCGCCGCCTGCGTGACGTTGCCTTCGGTGATCTTCAGGAGCTGGGTCAGATACTCACGCTCGAAACGCCGCCGCGCGTCCTCGAAAGACGCGAACTCGGCCTGCTGGTTCTGGATCGCCTGCTGCGCGAGCGATACCGGGATGATAGGCGTCGTCGCGAGCGCCACCGACTGCTCGACCGTGTTGTAGAGCTGGCGCACATTGCCGGGCCAGGACGCCGCCACCAGGAGTTCCATCGCTTCCGGCGCGAAGCCGTTGACCGTCTTGTGGTACTTGCCGACAAGGTGCGCCAGGAAATGCCCGGCGAGGAGGGGAATGTCCTCGCGCCGCTCGGAGAGCGGCGGGATCGACAGAGCCACCACGTTCAGCCGATAGTAGAGGTCCTCCCGGAAATTGCCCGCCGCCATCTCCGCCTCGAGGTTGCGATGGGTCGCGGAGATTACGCGCACGTCCACGTCGTGCGTTTCCGTGGAGCCGACCGGCCGCACCTTCCTCTCCTGCAGGACGCGCAGCAGCTTCACCTGCAGCGCGACCGGCATGTCGCCGATCTCATCGAGGAACAGCGTCCCCTGGTTGGCGGTCTGGAACAGCCCCTTGTTGTCGCGCACGGCCCCGGTGAAGGCGCCGCGGACGTGGCCGAAGAGCTCCGATTCCAGCAGCGGCTCGGGGATCGCGCCGCAGTTGATCGCGACGAAGGGACGCTCGCGCCGCGGGCTCGCTTTGTGGATGGCGCGCGCGACCATCTCTTTCCCGCTTCCCGACTCGCCGGCGATAAGCACGCTCGCGTCGCTCTCCGCAACCAGCCGCGCCTTGGCGAGCACGTCCTCCATGGCGTGGTTGCGCGTGATGATCTCCCGTCGCCATTCCTCCCCGGTGTCGCCGGCCTCGCGGGTGCCGCCCGCCGTCGCCAGCGCGCGCTCGACTTCCGTCAGCAAGGCCTTGGGATCGAACGGCTTGGCCAGGTAGCCGGCCACACCGCGCTGCACCGCGGAGACCGCGTCGGGAATCGTGCCGTGCGCGGTGAGAATGATGACCGGCAGCATGGGGTGCCCGCTGCGGATTGCCTCGAACAGCGCCATGCCATCCATGCCCCCCATCCGCAGGTCGGTCACGACGAGCTGCGGGCGAGTGGCGCTCACCTGCGCCAGCGCCCGCTCCCCGCTTTCGGCAGCGGAGACGGCATAGCCGGCCGCGGTGAGCCGAATCTGCATCAGCCGCAGCAGGTCCGGATCGTCGTCCACCACCAGTATGCGGGCGCGCGGAGCGTTCATCGGGCTCTTTCGATCATGCTGCGTTCCAGGGATTTCAAGGCGTCGAGCTTCTGCTGCAGCCCCTGGGCGTTGGCGGCAATCCGCTGCTGCTCCTGCAGGTGCGTGCCGAGCACCACGGCGAGGCCCTGCAGCCGTCCGCCCTGACGCTTCGCCACGGTATCGAGCAGGCCGAGCGCACCCACACCGTCGTTGAACGCCGTCCCGGGGAGCGAGAGGATCAGGGCGAGCCGCACGCGATTGAAATCCGTGCGTGCCCGGGCATACGCCTCCCGCGCTGCCACGTGCTCGCGGCTCGCATCGGGACCGGACAGGTTCCTGATGTGCTGGTAATAGAGCAGGAGGCTCTCCGTATCCGAGGCCGGCCGGGGCGCGCCCGCCTGCACCCAGGGGGCGGGCTCCAGGGGCTCGACGATCCTGACGACGCCGCAGCCCGCAATGGCCGCCGCCAAGCCAAACCCTAGCAGGAGGGAGCGGTTCTTCACGACGCCGCGGTCTCCACGCGGATCAGCGGAAGCCGGATCCGCAGGTAGGCGCCCCGCGGGCTGTCCACGACTTCCACGCTGCCGCCGTGGGCGAACACGTATTCCTTCACGACCGAGAGCCCGATGCCGGTGCCGCGCACGGGACCGGCCCCGGCCTGGCCCGCCTGGTAGAAGGGATCGAAGATACGGGTGCGCTCCTCCGGAGGGATCCCCGGCCCCTGGTCGGTCACGTCGAGCTCGAGCGCGTCGCCGTCGTAGCGCGCGCAGATGCCGATGACGCCGCCGGGCGGCGAGAACTTCACGGCATTCGACAGGAGGTTATCGATCACGACGCGCAGCTTCTCCGAATCGGCGGGGATCATGACGTCTTCGGCGGCGATGTCGAGGGTGAGGCCCCGGGCCCTGATGGCGAGCCGCTGGTCCTCGGCCACGCGGGCGATCACTTCCCGGATGTCCACCGGTCCGAGATCGACGGTAACCTTGCGGAACTGGCTCGCGCCGAACGAAAGCAGGTCCTCGATCAGCTTCTGCAATTCTACACTGTTGTGGCGCAGGATTTCCGCAATCTCGCGCTGCTCGGGCGTCAGCTTTCCGACCGCTTCCTCGGACAGGAGTTCCGCGCCCTCACGCAGCGCCGTGAGCGGCGTCTTCAGCTCGTGGGAAACCTGGCGCAGGAACCGGTTCTTCTGCTGTTCCACGTCGATCAGCTCGCGCCGCATCCACTCCAGCCGCTCGCCGAGCTGCTCCAGATCCTGCGGCCCCTGGACCGCAACCGGCACCCGGAGCTGCCCACCGCCCAGGCGGCGGATCGCCGCGTCGATCTGGCGGATTGGCCGCGCGATGAGGATCGAGAACCCGATCACCAGGAACACCACCACCGGCACCAGCGCGAGCAGCTGCCAGAACGTGATGCGCTGGGCCCGGTCGGCGGTTTCGCGCATCGCTTCGACCTCGCGGTCGATCAGCGCGTTGGAGCGCGCTACCAGAGACTGCGCCTGCTCGGACAGCCCGACGAAGCTTTCGACCGCGGCGCCCGCCTCGGGGCTTTTGGGGCCGGCCCCGGACAGCGCGCTGAAAACCGCTCCCTCGCCGTGCACGATGCCATCGAGCGCGCGCTTCTGCTCCGCGTCGAGCGGGAGGTTCGCGAATTCCGCCAGCGCCTGCTCGAACTGCCGGCGGTTCGCCGCATAGGTATCGAGCAGCGAGCGGTCATCGAGGATCACCATCTGGCGCGCCGTGCGCTCGAGCGCGGTCAGCTGCTGCGCGAGCCGGCGACCGCTCTGGGTGGCCTGCACGGCCCGGTAAACGGCGTTCTGGCTTCGGTTGGCGAGGCGATCCACCGACACCGCGTTGTTGATGAGCGCGAACACCAGGGGCAACGCAACGAGCGTGAATCCGACCGCCAGCAGCCTCGGAAACGAACGCGGGTAGAAGACCTGCATGGCAGGAGATTAGACCGGCCTCCGGGCCGGGGCAACCTGCGGATGGCGCCGTGACCCGCGTCACGGCCACTGGGTTCACCCCTCAGCCATCACGGAACTTGCGCGAATTCTCGGAGCATCGCGCGCAGGCCGGTGACCACCCGGGCGAGGCGCTCGTAGTCCACCTTGTCCGGCGTGTCCTCGGCCGTGTGGTAATGGAAGTAGCGGTAAGGGGCAGTGTCGGTCACCATGAGCGCCGGGTAGCCTTCCTTCCAGAACGACCAGTGGTCCGACCAGTCGACGCCCGGGATCCAAGCGGGCGCGGCGACGGCCTCCGACGGGATGCCCGCGTGGCGCCGGAAAGACGCGATCGCCTCGTGCAGCAGTGGGCGGGACGACAGGTTGGAGACGAAGGCGACGAAATTTCCCGTCGAGGGGTAGAAGAAGCCGAGCGGGAAAGGATAGCGCTGGCTGCCCGGCCAGTCGGAGTAGTACCCGATCGTCTCCAGCGAGAACATGGCGCGGATCTCCTCCCGGCGCTCCTTCGACCGCCGTGCGTAGTGGCGGCTGCCCATCGCGTCGGTATGGTAGAAGGGCGGCTCCTCGTTCGCGAACGCAACGAAGCGCAGCGTGCGCGCCGGCTTCTCGGCCGCGAACAGCCGGGCGAGCTCGATCACCGCGGCCACCCCCGAGCCGTTATCGTTCGCGCCGGGCGCCCCGAGCACCGAATCGTAGTGGGCGCCGATGATGATGATCTCGGACGCGGCTGCGTGTCCCCTTACCTCCGCTTCGATATTGCGCACTTCCGCCGGCCCCGACAGGAAGCGTTGTGTCGAGACCCCGCGGCCCGGACCCGCCAGCGCCTTC
Source organism: Burkholderiales bacterium (assembly GCA_036397875.1). Classification (GTDB taxonomy): domain Bacteria; phylum Pseudomonadota; class Gammaproteobacteria; order Burkholderiales; family SG8-41; genus SG8-41. Next base: position 7,542 of record DASWIC010000097.1, on the reverse strand, counting down.
TCGAGGTAGAGCGCCGCCGCCTCCAGCTCGGCGGCCTTGAGGAAGTTGTGCTCGCGGCTCGCAATCGCTGCGACGTGGGTGCGCAGATTGGCGGCAATCACGCGCTCTTCCTCCGTCAGCGGCTTCAGCGCGCCGGCGTAGGAGACGCCCGGGACCTTCACCATGAACCAGAGCAGCCATGCGGTCGCGGCCGCGAGAGCAAGCCAGAAAATCATGCGCACCTTCCAACCCAGCACAGGCAATGGGGCCACCGCTCACTGGTTCGCGTCGCTCCCGCGGAGGCGGGAGTCCAGAAAACCGACTGCGAACCGGATCAGCGGCTTACTGGATTCCCGCCTATGCGGGAATGACGTTTGTGAGACGCGAAGCACGCTTCTCGACAACCTGTTAGAGCGGCGGAATTCCGAGTTCAGCCGCGAGCTGGGCGAGGCTCGCGGCGAGCGGCGCGGGCAGCGGGATACCGCTCGTCATCCGGTCGGCGCGCGCCGCATGGCTGCCCTCGCCCGGCAGCCGTATCCGGTCGACACCCGGCAATCGCTCCGAGTTGCGCAGGTCGCGGATGAGCGCGTCCACGCTGCGCTTGAAGTCCGCAACCGGCTGAAAGGCATCGACGTTGATCGCGACGATGGCGTGGCCCGTGTTGGTGGGGGTCGTGTCGTCCGCGTTGAAGTCCACGACGTCCCGCCCCATCGCGGCGCCGTTCAGCGTCCCCGCGAGCAGCCCGAAAATGAGCGCGAGTCCGTAGCCCTTGTAGCCGCCGATGGGCAGCAGAAAGCCTTCATTCGCGCGTCGCGGATCGGTCAACGGCCGGCCCTGACGGTCCATCATCCAGCCCTCCGGCATCGCCTCCCCGCGCTGCGCCTTGGTTTTCACCTTGCCGTAGGCGGCCACCGTGGTCGCCATGTCGAGCACGATGGGCGGTTCTTTCCCCGCCGGCACCGCGACCGCGATGGGGTTGGTGGACAGCAGCATGTCGAGCCCGCCCCAGGGCGGCAGATGGTTGGCGTTTCCCACCGCGAGGTAGAGCCCGATCAGGTCGTGATCGAGCGGCATGGAGGCATAGAGCGACGCCGGTCCCGCATGATTGCTCCGCTTCACGCCAACCCAGGCGACGCCCGCGGCCTTCGCCTTCTCGATCGCCCTCTCGGTGGCAAACCGCATGACGAGGTGCCCCATGCCGTTGTCTCCGTCCACCAGCGCCATGCCAGCCGCCTCCCGCTCGACGCGGATCCTCGGCCTGATGTTGACCGCTCCGCCCCGGATACGGCGGATGTACTGGGGAAGCCGGAACACGCCGTGCCCCTCGGAGCCCTGCAGATCGGCGCGGGTCATCAGCGCGGCGATGATCTTCGCCTCTTGCGTCGAGATGCCCACCGCCTCGAATGCGCGCGCGATGAACGCCTCGAGCCGGGCTGCTGGAATGCGCATTGCCGCCTGGATGTCCGCCACGGGATCCTCTCCCCCGGTATTTGATCAGCTGCACGGTGCGCGCGGTGCGTTGAACGCCCGCCACGGCGCGGGCGCGTGGTCACGCGTCACTCGTCACGCTTCTCCTCCAGCTCGACCAGCGCCCCGAAGAAGTCCTTGGGGTGCACGAAGGCGATGCGCTCACCGTGGACGTTGCGGCTCTCTTTGCCCTCGCCCAGGACGCGGACTCCCTTCCGTGCCAGGCCGGAGCGGGTGGCAGCCACATCGTCGACGTTGACGCAGAAGTGGTGAATGCCGCCGGCGGGATGCTTCTCGAGGAATTTCGAGATCGGCGAGTCCGGGCGGGCAGGCTCCATCAGCTCGATGCGCGCGTTCGGCAGCTCGACGTAGGCCAGCCGCACGCCCTGATCCTCGTTCACCTTCACGGCACCGGCGTCGAGGCCGTAGACCTCTTTCAGCCGCTTCGCCGCCGCCTCCAGGCTCGGCACGGCGATGGATACGTGGGACAGTCCAGTAATCATAAATCCCCCCGACTTCGTCGACCCCCTTTGCTAAAGGGGGTTCAGTGCCCCCGACTTCGTCGACCCCACTTGCTGCCCCCTTTTGACAAAGGGGGCAGCGGAGCGGGGGATTAGACGACTTTCTCGGCGCGGAGCTCGGCGATGCGCTCCACGGAAAGGCCCAGCTCCGTGGCGAGCACCTCCTCGGTATGCTGCCCGAGGAGCGGCGGCGCGCGCCGGATCGACTCGGGCGTGCCGCTCATCCGGAACGGGATGCCGACCATTCTGAGCTCGCCCGCCGTCGGATGCTTGACCGCCCGCACCATGTTGCGCGCCAGCGTGTGCGGATCGTTGAGCGCCTCGGCGACGCTGTTGATCGGGCCGCACGGCACGCCGGCCGCGCGCAGCTTCGCGATCCAGGCGGCGGACATTTCGCGCTTCAGCGCCGGCGCGATCATGGCGTCGAGCGCCTCGCGGTTCGCCACGCGATCCGGGTTCTTCGTGAACCGGGCATCGCGCGCCCATTCGGCATGTCCGGCGGCATCTGCGAAACGCGCGAATTGCCTGTCGTTTCCCACCGCCACCGCGATCAGGCCGTCCGCGGTCGGGTAGGTCGTGTAGGGAACGACGTTGGGGTGCCCGTTGCCGAAGCGGCGCGCGTCCTTTCCCGAAACCAGGTAATTCGAGGCGACATTGATCAGCATCGCGATGCCCGAGTCGTAGAGGCACACCTCGACGTGCTGGCCGCGGCCGGTGCGGTCCCGCGCGGCGAGCGCGGCCAGGATGACGTTGCAGGCGTAAAGTCCGGTCACGACGTCCACGATGGCGACGCCGTACTTCGTCGGCGTGCCCTCCGCCTCGCCGCAGATGCTCATCAGCCCCGACTCCGCCTGCAGGATGAAGTCGTAGCCCGGCAGCGCCGCGTCGGGTCCGCTCGACCCGTAGCCGGTGATCGAGCAGCGGATGACGCGCGGCGCATTCTTCTCCAGCCACGCGTTTGTGATGCCCCACTTCTCGAGCGTCCCGAGCTTGAAGTTCTCCACCACCACGTCCGCTTTCCTCACGAGCTGCGCGAGAACCTCCTGGCCGGCCTTCACCCCCATATTGAGCGTGAGCGAGCGCTTGTTGCGGTTGACCCCGAGATAGTAGGCAGATTCGCCGCCGGCGAAGGGCGGGCCCCAGGTGCGCGTATCGTCGCCCGCGCCCGGCGGCTCGACCTTGATCACGTCGGCGCCCATGTCGCCCAACATCTGCGTGCACAGCGGCCCGGCGAGGATGCGCGTCAAGTCGAGCACGCGCAGCCCCTCCAGCGCGCCTCCGGATTTTTCCTTAACCATCAAGACCCTTTACCGCCAGGAACCAGAACGACGTTTGAACCGCCAAGCTGCAGGAGCACTCAGAAACTCAATCTAGAGGAATTTCCACTTCAGAACGATGGCCGCCGCCGCGGGCAAACCGAAAATGAGAAGAAAGATCGGCAGCTCCTCGGCCGCCGAGTAACCCGCTTTGGCGACGCCGACCCACATATTGGCTCCCGCGATGACGAACCAGAGTGCGATATAAGCCGCCGTCGCCAGGACCGTGGCACCGGGAGTGTTTGCGGAAAAGAGCCTCCCCAGCAGGAGGAACGCCGCCAGCAGCAAAATGCCGGCGACGAGGAAAAGAGCGGTGCGCATGATTCAGTCTTTCGCTTTCTCGCGCATGGCGGGCGGCGCGTTCAGGTTCTTCGCCAGGCCGCGCAGGTAGCCGTCGAGCTCGCGCTTCGCGCGCAGCCGGAACCGCTGGAAGTCGGGCGGGCGTCCCGCGAGGAACGCGTTCATGCCTTCCTTTGCCTCGTCCGAGCCCCAAACGTGCGCGAGCAGCTCCATACCGTGCTGCCACGACGCATAGAGATTGTCGGATTCGAAGTTGAGCGAGCGCTTGGTCATGCGGAGCGTCAACGCGCTGTGGCTCTTCATGGTCTCGCACCACTTGAGCGTTTCCCGGCGCAGGTCCTTCTGCGGCACGCACTTGTTGATGAGACCGACCTCGACCGCCTCTTTTGCCGAGAAGCGGCGCGCGCAGAAGATCATCTCCCGCGCGAGGCGCTCGCCGATGAGCCGTGGGAGGTATTGGGTTGCCCCGACTGTGGGGCACGCGCCGACTTTGGCGCCGGTCTGGCCCAGCACCGCGTTTTCGGAGGCGATCACGAGATCGCACCACAGCGCGAGCTCGTGCCCGCCGCCCATGCACCAGCCGTTCACCATCGCGATCACCGGAATCGGCAGCCCGCGGATCGTCATCGCGAGCCCGAGCATGCGGTCGTTCCACATGGTCGCGTTCGTAAAGTTCAATCGCTTCATGGCGAAGAAGTCGCCGCCCGCGGAGAACGCCTTGTCGCCGGCGCCGGTCACCACCGCGCACACAATCGACGGATCCTCGCGGGTGGACTTCAGGGCATCGATCATCTCGTCGAGGGTCTGCTCGCGAAACGCGTTCAGCACGCGCGGGCGGTTGAGGGTGACCCACGCCACCTGGTCCTTCACCTCGTACCGGATGTCCTGGTAATTCCGGGCTGTGGACTGCGCGGCCGGTTTGGGCGTGGCACGGGCCGCCGTTTTCCTGCTCTTTGCGGGCATGTCATTCCTCATCGGGTTCGGCTGTTGGGGTCGAGGCGGGGAGGATGGAGTTTACCGCATTGAGACCGCGCCGGCGCTGCGCTACCATCATCACCCGATACCTGTCACGCCTCATGCTTCTCCTGCGGAGATGCTTTGAATGCGGCCAGCCGCTCGGCAAGAAGAATGTATTTTGCCTGCGCTGCGGGGCCAGGCAGCCGCGGGAGCCGAAACACCGCGCGCGGGGGCTGCGCACGCGCACTCTGTTTCCATGGAGGAACGCCCATGATTGAAAAAATCGAAACATTCGGCGGGGTCCTGGTCAAATGCTTCCACCTGCTCGCGCTGTTCGCGATCGGCGGCACGGTGGTGTGGTCGGCCGCGCACTACTATTTCGTCGAAGTCATGCAGCAGGGGTACGCCAAGCTCCACGATATCCTGCTGCTGTTCATCTATCTCGAAATCGGCGCGATGGTGGGGATTTACTTCAAGACCCACCGGCTGCCGGTGCGTTTCCGCTCTGCGGACGAGGACGTCTAGACGCGTGTCCCGCGCGCGCCGGTTTCACGCCGGGACCGGTAGCGGGTCCTTCCGCGTTCGGAAAACGATTACCGCCACGACGGCCAGCAGCAACAGCGTCGCGATCGTCATGCTCCCCAGGGACATTATCTTGACCGACAGCTCGCGTCCGGCCGGCCACCGCGAGGAGAGCACGCTCAGGAGGAAGCTTGCGCACAACAACGGAACGGTGACAGGCCACACCTCGCGGTGCTTCAGCAGATACGCGACGATCACCATCTGCGGCAGCAGCAGGAGGACGAAATGGGACTTGCTGGATATCGGCGACAGCAGCAGCATGCTGATGACCACGACCGACGCGCCCCACAGGTGGGCGCCGGCCATCTTCGCCGATCGCAGGACGATCGCGAGCGCCGCCAGGCAATAAACCACGTAGACCGCGTAGAGGATGATCTGCGCGTTTGCGGCGAGATCCTTCCAGGGCAGGTTGCGTGGATCGACCAGGCGGTATACGGAGGCCTTCAACGACTGGTTGAAATGGGTCGAGCCCTGAAAGAACATGCCGTAGCCGTCTGCCGGGCGCGTCCCGAAGAGCCCGCCGCCCGCGACCTCCAACAGCCAGGTCCGCAAGTAACCGGCGTTGGGATGGTTCGGCGGGGACAATACGTCCGGCAGGAGGGAAAGGACCACGCACAGCCCGGCGCCGAGCCCGAAGAGTTTCCATTTCCGCAGCAGGAGGGGATACAGGAGCATCAAGAGCGGCGTCGCCTTCAGCGCGGCAGCGGCGGCCAGACCGAACGCGCCGAGGAAGGTCTTGTTCTCCGACAGGCCGTACAACCCCACGAGGAGGAAGAAGAGCACGAGGCTGTCATAGGCCTGGTTTGTGAACACCGCCAGCACGAATTTGACGCTCAGGATCACGGCGAAGAGCCTCACCCAGAAGAGCTCCCTCCGCGTCAGGTCAAACGCCCTGATCGTCAGCGACTCGCATATTCGGAAACAGCCGTAGGTGGTAGCGACCAGAACCGCGTACCAGGCCAAATTGCCGGCCCACGCCGGCAGGATCGAGAGGGGAACCATGAACAGGGCGAAGAGCGGCGGGTACGCGAAGCCGAGAGAGCACGTCGAGAGCGGCTCGCCCCGCACCATGCAGTCCCCGGCCCGCAGGAATATGGTGGTACCGCCCCAGTCGGTCCTGAACCGAAAGTAGAAAAGAACCACCGCCAGTCCGATGAACGCCCACGTGAGAGCGGAATATCTGCCGGCAGCGCCTGCTGCCACGGTGGAGTCCTGGGTCGGCGTCACGTCTTCCTGCCGTGCAGGAGCTTCGCGCTCATCTTCACGGCCTTGACGATGTTGATGTAGCCGGTGCAGCGGCACAAGTTGCCTTCGAGCCCCTTGTAGATCTCCTCGTCGGTCGGGTTGGGCTCGTCCTTCAGCAGCCCCGCCGTCGCCATGATCATGCCCGGCGTGCAGAAGCCGCACTGCAGCCCGTGGCACTCGGAGAAGGCGCGCTGGATCGGGTGCAGCTTTCCTCCCTTCGCCATGCCCTCGATTGTCACGACGTTCGCGCCGTTTGCCTGCGCCGCCAGCATCGTGCATGACTTCACCGCCCGGCCGTCGACGTGGACGGTGCAGCAGCCGCACTGGCTGGTGTCGCAGCCGATATGGGTGCCGGTCAACCGGAGCTCATCGCGCAGGAAATCCACAAGCAGCATGCGGTCCTCGACCGTGCGCGTCTGGTTCTTGCCGTTTACCTTGATCGTGACTTTTGCCATGTTCGAATTCCCAGATTCAAGACCTTCAGATTCCTGGATGTTGGTTCTCTTGGCGTGCCTGGCGGTCCAGATTCGTTTTCCGCGGTTATTTCTTGCCGCTGAGCTTGGTCACGGCCCGCTTCGCCATGACGCGCACCAGGTTGGCCCGGTACTCGCGGTCGGCGTGGATGTCGCTGTTGAGCCCGCTCGCGTCGAGCGCGAGCCCCTCGAGCGCCGCCGGCTTGAAGGCCTTCGCGAGCGCGTCCTCCGCGGCCGTCCAGCGGAACACGCCGGGGCCCGCGCCGGTGACCGCCACGCGCACGCCGCCCGCCGTCTGCGCGATGAACACGCCTGCCATCGCGTAGCCCGACGCAGGATGGTGGAACTTGGAATACGCCGCGCGCTTCGGCAGCGGGAACTCGACGCGCACGATGACTTCGCCCTCGTCCAGCGCGGTCGCGAACAATCCCTGGAAGTAATCGTCCGCGGCGATCGAGCGCCGGGTGGTAATCACGGTCGCGCCGAGGCCGAGCACCGCGGCGGGATAGTCCGCGGCGGGATCGTTGTTCGCGAGCGAGCCGCCGATCGTGCCGCGGTTGCGCACCTGCGGATCGCCGATCTCGGCGGCAAGGCCCGCCAGCGCCGGAATCGCCTTCCTCACGACCGCCGACGTGGCAACTTCGTGGTGCTTCGCCCCCGCGCCGATCACGAGCTTGCCGCCCTTTGCCGCGATGCCGCGCA